>JAJZEJ010000389.1 GCA_021828635.1 Chloroflexota bacterium | reverse complement strand
GTCTCCTTCTCGAACGGCTGGAACATGGTCTTGCGCTGGGCTTCCTGGTACGCGCCGCCCCAGGAGCACACCACGAGCTGCTTGGACTGGGCCCGCGCGATCCACGGCCCACCCGCCCGCGTGGCCGCGGAAGCGGCGGCGGTCAGGACCCCCATCTTCAGCACGTAGCGCCTGACCTGCCGGGTTGAGAGATAATTGCTCCGAGGTAAAATGCACCAGATGTGTTCCCGTTATACGAGGTGCTGAACCAGCATGGAGCCGAGGTTTGTGTTGCTCGGTCCTGGCATCTCTTCTCAGTGCCGCGCCAATGGCTTCGTTGAGATAGAGTTCGGTGCGGTAAAAGAAGAGTTCTTTGACGTTTTGCTCAAAATTGTTCAACCATGAACTGGGCCGTCTTGTCGTTGACCACGCGCCAAAGGTATGTTCCAATGCCATCCGCTCCTGCTCCAATGCTTTCGCAAAATAGGCAGTAGCCCTGGGTGACTGCACCTTCTCAATCAACGCACTTGTGTCTGCTCTGCGGCGTTGAGAGCGCCGCGCCTGCGCTGTCGCTGCTGTTCCAGAACCCAAACCGTGCGCCCAAGAATCCGGCCATGCTACCTGATAGGTAGGAAACTCACTCGTAGCGTTCGTTGTGAGATAAGCGAACCACTCGCTGACCGTCGCCGTTCGCAAGCGAATAGCTTCATGCTCACAATTCCAGCGTTCTATGATGTGATACCAGCGTGTATCAGGGGGCGCATTATCTATATAGAAGCCGCCAGTGTTGATTAACAAAGCATCGAAGGCGTAGCTATTGGCGCGTAGCCGCTCGATAAACTGAGGGAGGTTTCGCTGTGCAATCTCATAGAGAGCATCTACGCTATCCTGGTCTGTCTCAGTAAAGTAACGGGTTTTATCCGCGTGAAAATCCTTGTTTCTTGATAAGCCCAGGAGATTGCCAAGCAAATAATGCTCGTTCAACCAATGGAACACCTGCCCACCTTGCGGTCCCCGCCACCAAAAAGCCTGGGGAACGCGCAAGGGCGTCGCGGGCCGCAAATCTTTTGCCCATCGGTACAGCATTTCATAGGTGACACTGCCGCGTTGCCCCAGGGGATCCGTTCCCATATCGAGATTTAAGTGACTGATAAAATACGGAATGTGGTATTCTGCTAGAATATCAGCCACGGCCCAGGGCCAGCCATTGATGTCACAGTGTACGGCGGTACGCAGAGGCAACGCATGTTGCTGGCAGTATTCGACGGCCAGCGCAACACTTCTACGATACGCATCAGCATCGATCAGATCGGTAAAGTGCGCGTACAGCGCAGTGATTTCGATCTGACCGCTACGTACATAGCTTAAAAATTCGGCCTCACGTTCAGGTCGATGAGTAAGATAATGACGCACTTGCCAGAATGTCTCGCAAGTCCATTTAAAGCGATGTGTCTCAGGAGCCGAAGCCGTTTCACGACATAGCGCGAGGACACGATCATAGTACTCCAGATACATCTCTTCAAGCTGTTCTTGCGGATGGGTATAGCCGATGTCGGTATGGGCCGACTGCATAATATAGACAGTAAATGGTTTTGCCATGCTTTCCTTTTCTTTCTCACTTCGTATCTGTTCCGCTATCGCTTCTTCGCTGTCAGTGTCAAACCCTCCAGGAAGTATTTCTGAAGTCCCAGGAAGAGGACGAGCGTTGGTGCGGATGCAACGAGCGCACCAGCAAGAATGACGGTAAAGCTGGTTCCACTGTACACCCCCATGAGGCTTGTCAAACTCGGCATGACAGGCCGCACGTTATTCGACACGCTAAGAACCAGGCCAAAAAGGAGGTCGTTCCAAATCCAGGTGAACTGTAAAAGAAACACGACGAGGAGTGCGGCAAACGATAATGGCAGGTAGATACGAAAGAAGATGCCTATATCGCTACAACCATCCACACGGGCTGCTCCAACTAACTCTTGAGGGATAGTGCTAAAAAATCCTAGCATCACCAGTGTGCTAAAACGGATACAGATCGCCACGTAGAAAATAATCATGCCGATCTGCGTATCGTAGAGTCCGAGTGCATTATACATCTGATAAAGTGGGATGATGTAGATTTGCAAGGGAAACAGCGTGCCACTAAAGATCACGAGAAACCAGATAAACGCCCCGCGTATCTTGAGTACCACCAGCCCGTAACTGGCTAATGCGGCGATGAAAACCGCCAGTGATGCTCCTACCACACCATAGAGCAAACTATTGGTAAAGCCTTGCCCCAAGCTAGCATTATTCCAGGCTATGACAATATTCTGAAGCAGGTTAAACTCACGTGGCAATGACCAGAAGGGATTGTTGAGAAAATCTGGCGTCGATTTGATGGCAATGCTCAGCGTCATCCAAAGCGGAAAGAGCCAGAGCAAGGCGAGCAGCGTGGCTCCCACATACGAAAGCACCAGGCTCAATTTCACTGCGGGCCGTGGTCGCGTTTGAGAGGGACGCAGGTGCGTTTGAGGCGTGTGAACAATGGTAGCCATAGTTTCCTTCCTATACATTCTTTCGTAAGTAGAAGACAGAGGCAAACAACACAATGAAGGTCAGAAGTACCGCGATTGCTGAGCCATACCCAACGCGGAAAACCGAAAACGCCTCCGTATACATCCAGGTTGCCAAAGTAGAGGATGAATTATATGGCCCTCCTTGTGTCATGACCCAGATGAGATTGAACGTTTGCAGGCTATTGACCAGCGTAATAGAAACAATGATAGTCGTCACAGGTTGAAGCAAAGGGAGGGTAATGTGGCGCAAGAGGCTAAAGCCATTGACTCTTTCTAGGCGTGCCGCTTCGATGACACTCTTATCCAAGCCATTGAGACCAACCAGAAAAAGTAGCATATTCGTTCCCATACCTTGCCAGGTAGCCACAATAATCATGGCAAAGGTGTTCATCGGCACCGAGGTAAGGAAGTTGTAGTGGGCAAACTGGGTGAGGCCCAAAGCCGCGAAGAACGTTGGTAAACCACTATTGGAAAGGAGAAACGTCCACATAACGCCTGTTGAGGTGAGACCAATCGCATAGGGCAAGTAAAAGATATTTTTGAAAATCACTTGCCCGCGCAAATTCTGTAGCAGAAGCGCGGCAGCCAGGCCAATACCAACTGGAAGTACCACCATCCCAACCACCCAGATACAGGTATTGAGAATACTTGTACCGAACACTGGATCGTGGAGCAACAGAGCATAGTTTTTCAAACCGATAAAATTTGGAGTGGTAAGCCCTTGCGAATCAGTGAAGCTGAGGCCCACAGTAACGATGACCGAGTACCAAAACATGCCTACTACCAACACCACGGCGGGTAGGATGAAAGCAAAAGAAGCAAGTGATCTGATCCATCGACGGCGCGATAGTTGCGCCCTTGTTGTTGATCTTTGTGATCTCAAGAGGACACTGAAAACAGTTTTCTGTTTGATAAGTGACATACGCTCTCTCTTCATCTCGTAGGCAAAAGCAATACGACGACTGCTTGCCGAATTGCCATTGGGTAGCGATTGACTCTCCATTGCTTGGATACGCAAACAGAATTTTTTTCTTGTCTACTCACGGATACAAGCAATAGAGAACAGGACAGATCTGCACGTTACTGGTTTGCGGACCAGTATTGTTGTGCTAGTATCTGGCAATTTTGCAACACTTGCTCATACGAATCTGGATGAAGAATGAACTGGACAAGGTCCGCCGCGGCTGGTACAGCAATTTGAGACGGAGTTGCCTCCCAATAGCGATTGTGCAGAGGCACCTTCTGTGTCGCAACGAGTTGGTTAATTTGCGTATTGATGCTGTTATTGGCTGGCACAGAAGAGTCAGCACTCACGAAACTGGTCGCATTGACCCACTGCTGCTGCACATCGGGCCGCATAAATACATCGACAGCATCTAATGCTTGTTTGAGGTAAGGACTGTGAGCGGAAACAACAATGGGGCTGGTTTCAAAGATAAGTTGCGTCTGCAAACCAGAGGTAATCGCTGGCATCAGGAACGCATCAAAGTCCACACCAGGTTTCATACCAGCCTGGATCAGCGTCGGTTCATACCACTGGCCGATAAGATTCATGGCTGTTTTTCCCTGCACGAAACTTGTGGGCGGATTAGCCATATTTTCGGGCGTCCCGAAAAATCCTTCGTCTTCCAACGATTTCCAGAGTTGCATAATTTTGACAATACGCGGGTCGGTATAGGAAACCTTCCCAACCATCAGGTCTTCATATAACTGCGGATCGCTATTCACCAACAGGTTTTCAAACCAGATAAAACCCGTCCAGGAATCCTGCGAGTATTGCACTAATGGAGTCACTCCATGACTCTTCAACGTCGCATTAAGCTGCATAAACTCTTGCCAGGTCGTTGGAGGTTGCAAATCATAGGTGCTGAAAACATGCTTGTTGTAGAAGATGACCCAATAGGCGAGATAGCTGGGCGCACCATAGTAGCGCCCGTTCACCTGAAAGGCGCTAGCAATATCGGGGTTAAGCCCGTAATTTTTGATCCATTTCTGTGTCAAGGTGGTTAGGTCGGCGACATCGCCTGCCTTAGCGATGGGGTCCATCTGATAGCCCGACCACCATGTGAAGAGGGGAGGAGCTTTCGTGGTCTGAGCCGCGGAACGCACAACGCCTTGAAAGATACTTGTGTCACTGTACGGTTGAGATTGAAACCCAACCTGATATTTGTTTTTCATGTACGTGCCAACTGCATTGAACCAGTTTGCCCAGGTTGGCTTGTCATTGGCGAGGGAAAGAGTGACAGGGCCAGTACTCGTCGTTGTGGTGTTTGGACCACAGCCAACTAGGGGTAGAGTTAAGGTTGCTGTCATCAGGGGCAAAGTAAGCAAGGTAGAGCGAGAGAAGGGAAGCATAACAGAGCCAGCATATCCAAATCTTAGCTTATAGAATTCATATTTGGAATGCTGGTTCCTACTAGAAAAGTACCTCTTTTTTTATCTGAAACCGGTTAGAACAGCAGAAGCTAGTCTTCATCTCCTTACTATTGCAAAGGAACTAGCATCCTGCTCCTGTAAT
>JAJZEJ010000280.1 GCA_021828635.1 Chloroflexota bacterium | reverse complement strand
ACTGGCTGGTGCGGCGGGCTTTATCTATGGTCTCCAGTATGGTAGCACCTTCTTTTACATCGGTTTCCAACTGGGCCTGATCGCCTTTACGGCTGCCGTCTTGGGTGGGATTGGCAACATTGTTGGAGCTATGCTCGGTGGTCTTGTCGTTGGTATTATCGAGTCGCTGTCCGCACTCATTCCTGGAACCATACTACCGCATGGTGGAGCGGCCTGGTCAAATGCCATCATCTTCGCCATTCTGGTGCTGATTTTGATATTTCGCCCCTCTGGCTTGCTTGGACAGCAGACGCCGGAAAAAGTGTAACGCTGTACAATGTGTACGGTATCCCAAATACGAATATCGTGGAGTTGACATATGGCTCTTGCAATAAGTGCGTCGTCATTATTCCCGACCGGAAATACCCGCAACCTTCTGATAAAGTGGATAGTTGCGCTTATTATCCCTGTGCTGGTATTTACGTTCTGGGCGGGAGAAGCAATTATCAACACCGTGGTTTCTCCAGCTACAGCCCCCAGCTCCGTGCCAACGGACCCCTGGGCGCTGGCGCAATCGGCTCTCTTCGCCCTTATTATCTATCTCGGTGTGATAGCTCTGGCTGGCTACCTGGTCGCAACCGATAGTGGACGCGGCAAATTCTGGACAACGTGGCTGGATGTGGCAGTTTTTGCACTGGTTCCCCTGTTGCTGGTTATGGGCGTTGCCGGGCAACTTCCAGGGGAGAATGCGCTGATCCTCGGCATGGCTCTGAGCGTCGTTATCTGGGGCATCTATTTCCTGATCAAGAATCTCATCCGCCGCAGCACTGGCAAAAGAAATCAAAGCACCGGTGACATCGTGTCGGCTCCGGCTGATATTCCACCATCTGTATTGCTGCAACGGGCAGTGCTAGGAGCCTTTTGGTTTACTGTGGTACTGGATGTGATCTGGCTCCTCATTGATCTGGTCTATTTCTTTACGGGGCAAATTGCTTTTTCTATACTAATCTGGGTCATTGTACGTACCATTCTTCTCCCCATTTTCGGTTATGTGATAGGGCGTCTTGTGGGAGCTTATGCGGTCCAGCGTGCAAATCGTACATTGCAATCTATGGGAACAAAGAATAGTGAAAAACGTACAACTAATCCTGGAAATTCTAATGGCAATGGTCCGTCTCGTGTGAGGGAACGTATCATGAGCGATCTACCCTTGCGTAGCCAGGGCGCACAGCGATTTATGCTGATGCTACTGGTGGCCTTCCTACTGTTTTACCCGGTAATTGACCCATTTCTCTTCGGTTCAGGCACAGATGGCCGCCTATCAGGCTACGGTGATGCTGGCTATTATGTTATTCTGGCGCTAGGGCTGAACATCGTTGTCGGTTTTGCTGGCCTACTGGACCTGGGTTATGTCGCTTTCTTCGCTATCGGTTCTTATGTCTGGGCCTTCATCGGCTCAAACCAGTTTACCATCGTGACTGGTATTCCTACTAATTTGCATCTTATCTCCTGGCTCTTCTGGCCGCTTCTGATCATCACCGCTTTGATTGCTGCTTTCTGGGGTGTGCTGCTCGGTGCGCCAACATTGCGTTTGCGTGGTGACTATCTGGCTATCGTCACGTTGGGTTTTGGTGAGATTGTGCCGGTCGTCTTCCTCGAACTGGATAAATATACCAATGGCTCAAATGGTATTGTTGGCATACAATCCCCCTCCTTCCCTGGTGCGAACTGGAATACTTCGACTCCCTACTATTACCTCATTCTGGCCCTGATTGTGCTAGTTATCTTCGCCAATCTTCGCCTGCGCGACTCTCGTTTAGGACGTGCCTGGGTAGCGATACGCGAAGATGAGATCGCGGCAGCGTCGTCGGGAGTCAATCTAGTCAACACGAAGTTGTTTGCCTTCGCAGCCGGTGCATTCTTCTCTGGCATCGCAGGTGCCTATCACGCAGCCAAATTAGGCGTGGTTTCACCCGACAACTTTAGCTTTGGTGACTCTATCATCTATCTGGCAATGGTTGTTATCGGCGGCATCGGTAGCATCCCCGGCGTGATCGTTGGCGCATTGGTGGTCTATTCGCTCAATGAGTTCTTGTTGCCAAATCTGGATGCCGCTATGAATACGCCAGGAAGCTTGCTCTATCCAGTCCACATTGCCATCACCAGTGTGATCCCTGGTTTCACCTTTGAAAATATTCGTAATCTGATCTTTGGTGTTCTCCTGATTGTCATCATGATCTTCCGTCCTGAAGGACTGATTCCCAGCGCACGCAGGCGTAGAGAATTGCATCGAGAGGATGAAAATGAGGTTGAGATTGGCCCACTGGATGTCAGCCCTGGCGCACCCGGTTTTGAGTCAGAGGTACGTGTTGAATAGCCGCGAATGGAGCCACATATGAATGTTGTAGAAGGACAGAATAAGGCAGATGCACCTCTGCTAGAGCTAGAGAATGTGACCAAGCAGTTCGGTGGTCTGGTCGCGGTCAAAGATGTCAATCTCCAGGTCAGACCACGCAAGATAGTTAGCATTATTGGGCCGAATGGTGCTGGCAAGACGACAGTGTTTAATCTGATTACTGGTATTTATACACCCACATCCGGTGATATTCGTCTGTTAGGTAAATCTATCAAGAGGATGAAGCCGGAGTTAATTGTAGTCGAAGGAATCACTCGTACATTTCAAAATATTCGTCTGTTCAATAACATGACTGTGTTGGAAAATGTATTGGTAGGCCAGCATACACAGTTGAAAGCTTCAGTTTTAGGGTCGCTGTTCCGCACTTCGCGGGTGATGCATGAAGAGGCTGGTGCGCGAAAACATGCTATTGAGCTTTTAAGCTTTTTCGGACACTCGCTCATCGAACGGCAAGATGAATATGTCATCAACCTCTCGTATGCCGACAAACGACGTGTCGAGATTGCACGCGCTCTGGGGGCTAATCCCAAGCTACTTTTACTGGATGAGCCAACGGCTGGTATGAACGAAGTGGAGACATTGGAAGCGGTCAAATATATTCGTCGTTTGCGCGATGAATTGCATCTTACCATTTTATTGATTGAACACAAGCTCTCGGTAACAATGGGGATGTCGGACCATATTGCGGTTCTTGATTATGGTCGCAAGATTGCTGAAGGGTTGCCGGAAGAGGTGCGGCGCGACGAGCGCGTTATTGCGGCCTATCTAGGGAAGCCAGCAAAAGCTGATGAGCAGCTTTCAGAGAGCTGAGATACATAGCAGAGGAAGGTTTAAGCATAGAGAAAACGGAGAAAACGATGTCTACGATGCTACGACTCGTTGATGTAGATACATACTATGGCCCTAGTCAGGTATTGCACAATGTCTCATTTGAGGTCAATAAAGGTGAGATTATCTGCTTACTAGGCGCGAATGCTGCTGGCAAAACGACGACCATGAAGACTATTTTCGGGTTGGTGCGTCCCAAACATGGCTCAGTGGAATTCGATGGTCAATCTATCGAGAAGAGGCTACCGGGCGATATTGTGCGTATGGGGCTAGCACTGGTTCCCGAAGCACGCCGCATCTTTGCACGTATGAGCGTGCTGGAAAATCTGGAAATGGGAGCGTATAGCCGCAATAATCGAGCAGAAGTGAAGGCTGATATTGAGCGCGTCTGTGAGATTTTCCCGCGTATCCGTGAACGTCTCAAGCAGATAGCCGGTACGATGTCTGGTGGTGAACAGCAGATGCTGGCAATGGGGCGTGCTTTGATGTCGCGTCCACGGATGATCTGTATGGATGAGCCATCAATGGGCCTCTCGCCCCTGCTCGTAGAGACGGTCTTCAATACTATCACCCGTATTCGTGATGATGGTGTGACGATTTTCCTCGTGGAGCAGAATGCTTCAATGGCTTTAAGCCTGGCCGACCGGGGCTACGTACTACAAACAGGTAAGGTTGTGTTAAGCGATACAGCCGCAAACCTGCTACAGAATGATCTGGTACGTCAAGCATATCTTGGTGGAGCATAATAGCGTAGTAATGCTATTTCACGAAATGTTACCTATGGATATGATTATGCAAGTGAACGAAATGTTATGAACATTGGTGTAGGGACTGATTTATCGCATCCGCCAAAGCGGTCCCTACACCGGTTTTTTCATAGCTTGTCAGTCAGCTGGTGCTGCTGCGGGGGTAGCGACACTGGCAACAGCATCTTCAAGGATGGTCAGAGCTTGCTGGAGTTGCTCATCGGTGATGTTGAGCGGCACCAGCACGCGCACAACGTTATCAAACATACCAGCGCGAATCAGTACCAGACCACGTTCGTGTGCTGCGTTCAGAATTGCTCCCGTGAGTTGCGCATCCGGTTCTTTGCTGTCGCGGTTCTTGACCAGTTCCATTGCTATCATGCCGCCCTGACCACGTACTTCGCCGACGAAATCGTAACGCTGCTGAAAACGGCTGAAGGTATCGAGAACGGCCTGACCGACTTGCTGTGAGCGGCTCGCCACATCCTCTTGCTCATAGATATCGAGAACGGCCAGCGCGGCGGCACAGGCTACTGGATTACCGCTATATGTGCCACCAAGCGTACCTGCCGGAGGTGCATCCATCAATTCGGCACGACCAACAATACCACTGATAGGCATTCCTGCGCCCATCGATTTGGCGATAATCATCAGGTCTGGCACAACGCCATCATGCTCGACGGCAAACATCTTGCCCGTGCGACAGAAGCCAGTCTGAATTTCGTCGGCCACAAAGAGAATCCCATGTTTTTCGCATAGTGCCTTGAGGCCGCTCAAGAATCCTGGCGGGGCAACCATGAAACCACCCTCACCCTGTACAGGCTCGATGATGATGGCCGCAACCTGATCGGGCGCAACCTCGCCGACAAACATGCGCTCAAGTTCTTTTAAGCAAGCCTGTGATGCTTGCTCCGGCGTCATGTTCATACGGTATGGATAGGGAAACGGTGCGCGATAGAACTCTGGTGCGTAAGGACCAAAGCGATACTTGTAGGGTTTAACCTTTGAGGTCATGGTCATCGTCATGAGGGTGCGACCATGATAGGCATTGTCGAAGACGATAATGGCTGGACGCCCCGTGG
>JAJZEJ010000743.1 GCA_021828635.1 Chloroflexota bacterium | reverse complement strand
CACGCATTGGCTCGGTACGACGACAACGGGTCAGGATATCTTTAGCCAGCAAGTAATCGGCACACGCTCCTCGATCTTTTGGGGTTTTGTGACTGGTCTGGCTGTCAGCATTCTCTCGGTCGTGATTGGCCTGGCTGGCGGCTACTTTGGTGGTGTTATCGATGAAGTTCTCTCTCTGCTCACCAATATCTTTCTCGTGTTGCCAGCTCTGCCATTGGCGATTGTGCTGGCCTCATACTTCCCTAGAGGGCCACAAACGGTAGCGGCGGTGATTACCGTGACCAGTTGGGCCTGGGGGGCGCGTGTGTTGCGTGCGCAAACGCTCTCAATGCGCAGCCGCGAGTTCGTGACCGCCGCGCGTTGCAGTGGGGAGACGCTCTGGCGTATCATCTTTTTCGAGATTCTGCCTAACGAAATTTCAATTGTGGCCGCCAACTTTGTCAGTACCACGCTCTATGTCATTCTAGCCTCGGCCTCGCTCGAATTTCTCGGCTTGGGCAATCCTGATATTGTGAGTTGGGGTAGTATGTTCTACTGGGCGCAGCAAGATAATGCGCTCTTTCTTGGCCTCTGGTGGTGGTTTGTCCCACCCGGCCTATGCATCGCCCTCCTCGGCGCGGGCCTCTCGCTGATTAATTTCGGTATCGACGAGATCGCTGACCCGCGCCTGAGAAGCGAGAAAGCCTTGAAGAAGATGCAAGCAAAACAAGCATAAAAGATCGCTATTGATTCTGATACACAGGCGAGTATGGCCCTGCCACACCTGTTTGATTATAGCCACGCACACGGTACCAGACGCTCCCCGTTGTTGGCATCGAGCTATCGAGCCAGGGTGTGTCATTATCGGTTGCGCACTTGTTACAGATCACCGTCCAGGGTCCATTTGTTCCGGCGGTGGAACGCTCAACGCTATACGTAACGGCTAGTGTTGCGCCACGCCATGCGATACGATTGCCACTAATGGAGGTAATCAGTGGCGCGATGGGGGCGGGCCAGGATAGCGGCGCGATACCACGCATGCGATACGCATGGGCTATCAGCAACTGCACTCGCGCACGCATATCGGCTGTATCGCCGGGATAGTGCAGCGTATAGCCATCGTTGTGGCCCACAAAACCATAGGTATCGTTGTGCGGCAAGAGCGACCAGTAGAGATCACCCGCCGCCGGACTGTGTTCGATGGCTGGCAGGAAAGCCGAGAGCGCATCACCGCCATGCATACCCGACCAATCGTACTCGCCAACAATATAGACTTTGTGCTTGCGTGCCACTATCTGCGCCTCTTCCTGAAACAGACTGATCGTGATGGGATAGAAGTGAGTAGTGTAAAGATCGACGTTGGGCAGGGAGAGCGCGTTCAGGTCTAGACTTTGCGAACCATCCATCACCAGATGATGAGAATCGATACTCTTGATGAAGGTTGCTATTTTCTCAGTCCACGCCGTTGGTGGACTGATCTCGTTACCCGTCTCCCAGGCCATGATCGTTGGATCGTCTTTGTAGGCGATACCGGTATAAGTGTTAACATGATCCAGCAGGTGTTGAATATACTGCTCGAAATCGTTGATGACGGTCGGATCGGTGTAAAATTCATCCTCAACCGGCAAATTACGCCAATCGGTAAAGGTGTGTTTGCCGCCATGATAGTAGTGCCAATTATCCACCAGGGGAATAATCAGGCGGATGTTGTGAGCGTGTGCCTCTTTGATAGCGTAGTCGATATGTTGGAGTGCCGTTTCATTGAACACACCCAATGATGGTTCAACGCAAAGCGTACATCCTACTGAGATACCTAGCGTATGCGCACGTACAACTGTCGCGCCCATCGCCTCCGCCGTCGCCAGCGCATCATCAACACGGAAGTGGGTCGGATAGTTGACGCCTCCGACGTTCTCATCCAGGCCCAACCAGTAAATATTGGCCCCGCCGAAACGAAATGGTTTGCCATTCAGCATTAGTTGTGAGCTTGAGCGTGTGACGAACGTATTCATAGAGAGGTTCTGAATCGAGGAAGAGGACGACGTAGACTGAGTTGATTGCATTGTATGGCGTTGCGTCGCTAACCATATGCCGGTCATGGTAGCGGCAATGATGACGATTACGCCACCAATAGCAAGCAGCACCCTTGCGCGTTGAGAAAATACTTTCATTGGAGAATAGCCTCCTGCCAACAAAAACAAACTACCGGTGAAAATACGTTGTTCTATTTCCATGAAATAATATCAGCACTACGTATAGTGGTACCATGTAAACGGCGTAAAGTCAAGCAATCTTGGGCAAATGCAGCTAGGTTACGGTACAAAAACGAAAATAGAACCTCTTCCCTATTGACAAACGCAAAAACATGTGTTATTTTTAGTGAAAAGATAACAATATCTTGCAATCAGCCAGTCAGCAGCAAAGCAGACGACAACGCGACCGAAATCCCGCCAAAGGAGGCTGGAGTGGCAGGCACAGTTACAGTCAAGGATGTGGCACGCGAAGCCAACGTTTCTATTGGCACCGTCTCGCGCGTTCTGAATAACCATAAGAACGTCACTGACGAGATACGGCAGCGCGTGTTAAAAGCAGCCTCGCAATTGGGATATTTTGGCCCAGGTCCAGGTGGGCAGGATAATACGTCATTTGAGCCAAGAGCTGTCAAAGAGATTGGTTTTCTCTATTACTCTTCCAATGATAGCGGTGCGGTAACACTCAACCCTTTCTGGTCGCATATCTTAAATGGTGTTGAGAGTGAGTCGCGCAAAAACAACATCAAAGTCACCTATCGCACTATTGGTGAACTGGGTTATACCCCTGATTTTCTGCTCACCACGATTTACGAGATGAAGCTGGGGGGTATCTTGCTAGTCGGACCGGCGGAACCAGAGATTATCCGTTTGATTCAACAGACCCGCCTTCCACTCGTCTTAATCGATAATTACGTGCGTGGCCTCTCCGTCGATGCCGTTCTCGGCGATAACTTCGAGGGAGCTAGATTGGCCGTTAACTACCTTATTAGTGAGGGTCATCAGCGTATCGCGTTTATTGGTGGACCGACTTCGTTTAACGGACCACGTCCATTAAATAAAATTTACACTATTGAGCGTCGTGCAGCAGGCTATCGCTCCGCTCTTCTTGATGCCGGCTTACCAGTGGACTACGATCTCTATCAGCCGGGCAACCTGAATGCCACTGGCGGTTACGCAGCTTGCAAGCGATTTCTTGAGCGTGGCATCGACTTTAGCGCGGTTTTCTGTGCTAATGACGATACAGCTATTGGAGCTATCAAGGCGCTCTACGAAGCCGGTTGTCATGTGCCGAGCGACATATCGGTGGTCGGCTTTGACGATATCGACATTGTCCAGCACCTGACACCAGCTCTGACCACAGTCAATGTCAACAAAGAAGCATTAGGAACGGTTGCCGTGAAGAGCTTGCTCAACCGCGTGGCCGATATAGACGCTGTGAACGTCACCAATATGCTCGATGTTGAACTCGTCAAGCGCGACTCAGTTGCTAACCGACGCACCCAACGCATCTGACTGACGCGACGCATTGGAGATTGTTCCTCGTAGCCGTCGATACAATGTAGTGTATAACAGGATATTCACACCTATCTTTCCGGGTTGAATAGAATATGAACGTCATTTTGTAAGCTTGTCTGTTCATCAGATGAAGGGAGGGGTTTTTTGTCTCCACGGCACTATCTGTAGGGGCGTCATTTATGACGCCCGCCCGATCAGGATACAGCTTATCTTGCCGGGGAGTCGCGGGCGCAACACTATTTGTTCGGCAAGCGGGCGGCAGTACATCTACATGTCCTGTTAGCGTTTTTCATCAAGGACTTAACCTATACACACGAAGGAGTGACAACATGAACTTCTCATCAGTATCTCGGCGACAACTTCTGGTTCAGGGCGGCAAAGCCGTCGTTGGCGCGAGCGTCGTCGGCACGCTCTTAGAAGCGTGTGGCAGTGGTAGTAGCGGTGCTGGCGGCACAACTTCATTGACCTATGGTTGGTGGAGCAACACACCGGCTAAAGACAACTCTATGAAAGCCTGGATCGGCGACTTTGTGAAGAGCAATCCCAGTATCAAGATCAGCCCAGAGATTCTTCCCTGGACCAACTACTGGGACAAACTCAAGATCAGCACGGCAGGCGGCAATGCCTACGACATCATTGGTATCAGCTCTGGCAGTGCTGCTCCCTATTATGCTTCTGGAGCGTTGGTAGACCTCTCGACACTACCCGATTATCAGACGGTCGTCAATGCTCTTGCGCCAAACACTGTCGCGCTCTGTCAGTGGAGTGGCAAAACCTACGGTCTGCCTATCGGCACCTCCGTCTCTGTGCTAGGCTACAATGCTGATATGCTCCAGGCCGCTGGTATCCCAACTCCTGATCCAACTATCCCCATGACCTTCGATCAGTTCAAGACGATGGGTCAGAAGCTCTACAAACCGGGTCAGCAATATGCCATTAATCCTACCGATATTGTGGACCCCTATACCCTCGTACATATGGAAGGTGGTCATGTTTATGACCGTCCTGTCAATCCTACGAAGGTCACTATCAATACGCCAGAAGGCATCAAGGGACTTGAGGATTATCAGAGCCTTTTCACTGAGAATCTGGCCCCTCCATATGCTCAGTTGACCAATGGCCCCTGGTCTTTTGACTTGGGCGCACTGCAAACCAACAAGATTGGCTTCGCTCGTGTTGGTGCCTGGCTCTTCAGTGACATTCAGAGCAGTAGTATCAAGATTGGCATTGCTCCACTCTTCACCATCAATACCCCCGTGGTAGAGGGCGGCGTTAATAGCCTGGCGATCTACTCTGGTAGCAAGCATATCAACGAAGCTTGGCAGTTTATCAAGTGGGCGGCAGGTGTACAACCGGAGATCAGCTTTGCCAAATTTAGCGACATTCCGGCCAACAAAATCGCCCTATCGCAACTCAGCACCTACATTAGCCCGGCAAACTTCGCTCCGACGTTGCTCGCTGCCTACCCGACCTTCTGGCCGCAGGTGATGACCAACAACCAGCAGATCAGTTCGACTTTCAGTGAC
>JAJZEJ010000587.1 GCA_021828635.1 Chloroflexota bacterium | reverse complement strand
CTGTCTGGATCGCGTCGAAAACGAGCGCGTTGGCATGTTCTATCACACCAAGAACGAGCAGTTCAAGCGGTTGCTCGATGTAATCAACGATGAAGAAGCGGACTTCAATGGCGATTTCGAGACGCTGGACTTTCAGCTTCCCTCGAATGTGCGTGGGCGCGTTGCCACAGATAGCGATCAATGCGCGTGGAGCAAGTGCGCTTTCTTCGGTCAATGCTATGTGCGTCACATGCGCGAACGGGCAGAGCGTGCAAAGGTCATTGTTGTCAATCACACGCTACTCTTGCTAGATGCAGCTATCGGCGGTTTTCTGCTGCCCTCGCGTGACGTGATTGTGCTGGATGAGGCACATCACCTGGAAGAAGAGGCCACACGCTCGTTTACCATCACCATTCATCCCAATCAGATACAACTGCTGCTGGCACAAAAGTTGCTCAAAGCGCACAGTCAGTTGAGTCTGCAAGCAGAGACGGAACGCTCCGCGCAAGAGGCGTGGCTACAGCTTTCACAGGTAGCCGATCCTGGCTACAAAGGGCGCATTAACCTGGAAGAACCGCTCCAGGAGGGTCTGCACCTCGCTGGTGCGCTAACTGATCTGGCCGACTCTTTGCGCAAGCAGCGTCCCAAAGATATGACTGAGAAAGATGATCAGTTGTATGATAAGTTGCTCAAACGCGCCCAGAATCTGGCCGATAATGTGCGTACCGTCTTCTCCGTCGCCGATAGCACACGCTATGTCTACTATGTCGAGCGCGTACAAACGCCGGGGCAGCGCGGCGGCCAACTTCAGGTCTCCGCCGCCCCATTGGATGTGACCACCTTTCTCAAAGAGCGCCTCTTTAGCCAGTGCAACATCATCTGCACTTCGGCTACACTGGCAACCGTCGGCCCTAATCCCGCGCATCCAGAGGAGAAAGGTCCAAACTTTGCCTACTATCGTCGTCGCATCGGCCTCGCCGACCGCCCAGAAATCCTCGAAAGCATCCTGCCATTGACCTTCGACTACGAGGATAACGCGCTACTCTACTTGCCACGTGACCTGCCCGCGCCCACTTTCGGTCCCGGTGCTGATGACTATATGAAAGATATTGCGCGTGAGATGTTCAGATTGGTGAAGTTTTCGCGTGGTCGGGCATTCCTGCTCTTTTCCAGTAAACGCATGTTGGACCGCGCCTATGAGTTAATATCACCCCATCTGACCTATCCCTTGCTCAAACAGGGCGATATGACGCGCTTGGAACTAACACGCCGTTTCCGCGAGGAGGAGGGGGCGATTCTTTTCGGTCTCAAGAGCTTCTGGGAGGGTGTGGATATCGCGGGTGAGGCACTCTCGCTGGTCGTGATCGACAAACTGCCTTTCGACCCGCCCGATGATCCCGTACACGAGGCGCGTGTGGCGCAGATGAAAGCGGCAGGTGAGAACTGGTTCGGCACCTACGTTCTACCACAAGCTATGTTGCGCCTCAAGCAGGGACTTGGGCGTCTGTTGCGCACCCGCGATGATCGTGGCGTGATGGCGATTTTAGATACGCGCCTGCACACGAAAGGCTACGGCAAGCTTGTGCTAGATGCGCTACCACCGGCACGACGCACCTCTAACGTCAGGGATGTCGAGCGATTCTTCGCCGAGGATTGACTGATCTTAAAGCTCACTATCGTTTATGATACTGACTGGTTTTGCTTAGACTATGGTGTACCCCGTTGTCGAGACAAAAAAATTGACAGCAGTCAGGGGAGATTTGACTGGTTTTGCCTAGACATCATTAAACACCAATTCTTACCCCACGCTCAAAAACCATTAGATACAGGGCATAGACAAGGACGGTCTTTGCCTTTATAATATAAGGTGCATTTCCGACGACGTGACAAGATGTCAAACTAGTGGTACAGGGGAGATCGCGCATGAGCAAAGTTAAGGTGCGTTGCACCGTTTGCGGCAAATGGTTTCAGTCGGCCAATGCTAAAGATACCGTTTGCCCCGATTGTACACAAAAGGCTAAAAAAGAGAAACTCGCTAAAACCTCGCCATCCGTCACTACTACTAACACGGGTCAGGCTTCGCGTCCTGTTCCACCACCGCCCAAGCCCAAGCCGGTTCAGAGCGGTACCAATCAGTGGCTTGACACGCTCAGCGATGTCAAGGTCGGCCAGCCTGAGCCACCGCCGACACGCCCGAAACTACCAACTCCACCTGTGGCACGTGACAACCGTGGCCCAGAACCGGGCAATGAACGCGGGCAGGGTGGTCCCGGTGGCTATCGAGATCGCGATGAGCGCGGACAGAGTGGCCCCGGCAACTACCGCGAGAATCGTGGCCCCGGTGGCTATCGAGATCGCGATGAACGCGGGCAAGGTGGCCCCGGCGGCCCTGGTGGTTCACGTCCCTATCAAGAGAATCGCGGTCCCGGCAGCTATCGAGAGGGGGGTTATCGTGGTCCAGGAGCTTATCGTCCTGGAGCGGGACCGGGCAACTATCCTGGCACGTTCGGCTCTCGACCACGTCAGCCAATGGAGGGTGGTCCCGGTCGTGGACCCTATCCTGGTGCAGGTGACGATTCGCGCTTCGATAGGTCACGCCCCGGTGGGCCGGGTATGCGGAGCAAACCGGGCAGTCCACGTCCTAAAGTCAGAACGCCTAAGCCACCCCCAGCGCCCAAGCCCCCGCGTGAGAAGATTCCACCGCCGCCGCCTTTCCAGCCAACACCGGAACAGATCACGCAGGTTGAGATACGCTACCTGGAACTGGCTACTCCTGCTGAATTCGATGGCATTCGCACGCAGATTGCGCAGGAATTGAGTATACCTAAATCGGCCGTCAAGAAGATCATCAAAGATTTACGTGATCGTCAGCACATTCCAAGCTGGTGGGAAGTGCAGACTTATAAAGGTAGCGGCGAAGAAATGGAGCGTATCAAAGAAGCTTACCTACCCCTGTTGCCCTTGCCTGATGTTGGTGTGCATAAGGCGATAGCTGAACAACTCTCGTTGAAACCAGCAGCTGTCTACCAAGCAATCAAACAGATACGTCTGGAGATGAACCTGCCGCAATATAACGATCCCACGCTCCACGGTCTGCTAACTACAAAATTTGCTAAGCAAGAGGAAGAAACACCGCCAGCCGAGCCGCCAAATGAGGCAAAAGATATAGAGCAGACTGTAGGAACATCTGAGGCATCAGCACTAACGGCAACGACCGAGCCAACCCTCACATCAGAAACAACAACGATGGTTGCGGCAGAAACTCCTGCCCAGGTTGAAGAGGCGGATACGATTGCGACAGACGGAGTGCCAGCAAGTATTACTGTCGCTGACATCACTGTTGAGACCGTGGATAGAGCCGAACCAAGTACGACATCCGCGGAGGCATAACCCGGTATACACAGATACCATAGGGCGACTGTGAGGGAATCGCTCGTATTATACTCACCGCACATATCACCTATAGCACGTTTAGGGTAGGGGCGATTCCCTCGCAGTCGCCCTGCCTGTATGAAGAATATATGTAGAGGAATATATATGCAAGAGAATTGCTTATTTTGTAAGATTATCGCGGGCCAGGTACCAGGGAAGGTCGTTTATCAGGACGATGATATCTTCGCCTTTGAGGATATTCATCCACAGGCTCCACAGCACATCTTGATTATTCCACGTCAGCATATCATGGCCTCGATGAACGATCTTACGCCAGAGCAGGCACCCTTGCTGATGAAGATATTTCAGGCCGCTCAGAGGATTGCTGCCGAGCGTGGCATTGATAAAACTGGCTATCGCTTCGTGACTAATGTTGGTCCCGACTCACAACAGTCTGTCTTCCATATCCATTTTCACTTGCTGGGTGGTGCGCCGATGGGTGTCTTTGGCATTCCTTACAAGGGATAGGGATCATTAAGATATACTGTACAACATGCTATGTAAGGTAATTCCATGCGTATTGCTATCGACTATACCGCCGGTACTCGTCAGGGAGCAGGCATAGGTACCTATGTCCGCAACCTGGTTTCCGCTATGTTAGCCCAGGACGCTCAGAATCAGTATATACTACTGACGAGCGGACATGCCACGGCGGAATATCCCTTTCCGACAGCCTCCAATGTCACCAGTCGCGGTATTTTAATTCCCGACCGCTACCTCAACATTCTCTGGTATCGCTGGCATGTTCCCCTGTCAGCTACCCTCTTCTCTGGCCCTGTAGATATCTATCACGGCCCAGACTTTGTGCTACCCCCATTGAGCAACAAAGTTCGTAAGGTTGTGACCATCCATGATTTGGCTTTTCTGGAGCATCCAGAGTACGCCGTCCCGGCGCTAGCCGCTTATCTTAAAAAAGTCGTGCCGGAGTCTGTGGCGCGGGCCGACGTTGTGGCGACAGTCTCGCACGAGGTGAGCCGAACGCTCGTCAAGCATTTTCAGACACCTGCCGATAAATTGACCGTCATCCCCAACGCGGTCGCACCGCACTTCCGACGTATCACCGACCCGATTCTGCTCGGTGCGACACAGCATAAATTTGGTCTCAAGTACCCGCTCGTGTTGGGCGTGGGAACGCTCGAACCACGCAAAAACCATAGTGGGCTGATTAAGGCATTTCATCAAGCGCAGCAAAAGAAGAACTGCCCCGCTATGCTGGCTATCGCGGGCGGCGAGGGCTGGCTGTATGAGGAGACGCGCCAGCTAGTAACGGACCTCAAATTAGACAAAAAGGTACGTTTTCTTGGACGAGTGACCGCGCATGAGCTGATAACGCTCTATAGCATGGCTGATATTTTTGCCTTCCCATCTTTCTTTGAAGGGTTCGGTATTCCACCTCTAGAAGCGATGGCCTGTGGCACGCCAGTCATCACCTCGAACACATCATCATTACCGGAAGTGGTTGGCGATGCGGCTCTACTGGTGGACCCGCACAACACGGAGACACTCGCGGCTGCCATGACACGCTTGCTCGTGGATGAAGCATTGCGCGAGGAGTTGCGCCAGAAAGGTTATCAGCAGGCCGCACGCTATACCTGGGCCAATGCGGCGCGGAAGATGCTGACAGTCTACAATTAACTTAATTAG
>JAJZEJ010000673.1 GCA_021828635.1 Chloroflexota bacterium | reverse complement strand
TGTGGTTGTACAACTTTCCCAACCACCGCACCAGCACCAATCAAGGCAAACTCACCAATTGTGATACCACAAACAATGACTGAGCCTGCGCCAATAGAGGCTCCATACTTGACCAGGGTAGGCGTAATCACCCAATCATCCACACTCTTTAGCCTCCCATCTGGCGTAATAGCGCGGGGATTCAGGTCATTGGTGAAGCAGACATGCGGCCCAATAAATACACCATCCTCAATGGTGACACCTTCAAATATCGAGACATTGTTCTGTATTTTCACCTGCGAGCCGACATGCACATGCGCATCAATATAGACACCTTTACCGACATTACAGGATTCACCGACAGAAGCATGTTCACGGATATGGGCATGACGCCATATCCTTGTGTCCGCGCCAATCTGTGCATCTGCTGCAACTTCGGCCATCGGATGCACATAATACGTTTTTTCAGCCATCTTCTATCTCCGTCCACTTACATTACCGTGAATTTGTAAAACGTTTACGAATAGCGGGTAGCCAGCGCAAACGTGAAATGATGCCCCACAAGCCAGCGGCCTCTACCGAAACAATGAGCCAGTGTTGATCGACATCGGCCTCAATCCTACGTAGTTTTAATGGATCGGTCTGAGCAGTATTAAAACCATAATGCGTTGTCACCGCCCATCCAAAGCCAGCATGCCGTACTGCTTTACAGGTCTCGTCGCCAATGTGTTGCGTTTGCCCTATTGGATAGGCGAAAGTACGTATCTCACAGCCTAACTGCTGTTCTAGTGCGACACGACACTCAGCTATCTCACGCTGCCGCTCTTCTGTATTAGTTAGATATGCTAGAATGGGATGGTGCATAGTATGTCCACCAAAAGAGACCAAGCCGCTCTTATGCATCTCATGCACCTGTGTCCAGGTCAAAGGCATACGCGGTGCATCCTCTTCTAGTATAACCGAGGGAACCATCAATGTCGAACGCACGGCAGTCAGGAAAGCCTCACGCTCAGCGACCGAATGCGCATAACGCAAGCGCATATCAATTACATTAGCCAGTGCCTGCTGTTCGGCAGGCACATCCAAATGGTACCGTGTTCCCTCAACCACTACCTCACGTACCTGACTACGTTCGGTCAGTCGTTGGCCCTCAAACCACCAGAAATAATCTCCACTCTCGATATAGCCAGGTATCAGATAGACGGTGAAAGGGACTTGGAATTCCTGTGCCAACGCGAAGCCATCAGTATAGTTATCCTGATAGCCATCATCGAAGGTCAATACTAGTGGTGTGTGACTATTTTTTTGCTTTTTAGCGGTAACAGACGTATACAGTTCCTCAAGCGCATCTTCGATGGGTACAATACGATAGTAGCGTTGAAGATAACGGATATGATGGCGTAAGTTATCAGCAGAGGCACGATGGTAGTTCAGGATAATGAGATATTTTCCTGATTTTTCCGTCAACCATCGTGCTAAAGCCACCAATCCACTATAATAAAGTAGGGCGGCAAAACCGATTAACAGGCGCTTTCGTGCCGACATGGCAGCCCTTTCACTCTTTAACTCATCTATTATAAATAAAGGTAGAGGCCGATCTATCGCGCTCCATACCTCGTAATCAACATAGTTGGTATGTAGTAAGGGTACGGTAAATCGGCCCTTCCATGATTATAAATGCCCTATAAACGGCTTTTATGAACGTGAGCGTGCTGTCTGTTGCACAATCGCCCGCGTTACTCTTTGCGCGGCAGCTTTATCGCCAATCACAAAGCGATAGAAGGGACCAAAGCAACGCGCAGCGGTAAAGCCGATGAAATATAGCCCAGGAACGCTACTCTCAAACCAGGAACTTAACTCTGGGGATTTCATATAGGTCTTTACCGAAGAGAGCAACGATGGATGCAACATCGGCAAACGGGTAATATCTGTCTGGTAGCCAGTACCGAGAATGACACGATCTACCTCTAAAGTTTGCCCATTATTGAATGTCATTCTAGCCCGTCCGTGCGCCTCTTCTATTTTTTCCACACTATAATTTTCGCGTATATCGACCTTGCCAACAACACGATCATATAACCAGGGCGAACCGCCTGGTCCGTGACGGGTGGTCAGCACATGATCTCTGGTATCACGTGGCAAACGTTGGAGGGCATAGGGATATTTCTCCATCCAGAGATTGAGCCAGCCACTACCCATGCCAGCCTTTGGCGCACGAATCTCGCGCAAGAATGGAGGGATATTATCATTCGTATAGCGTATCCAGCGTATTGGACGACGAGCCAGCAAAGACACCTGAGCGCCACCTTCGTTGAGCAGGGCTGAGGTCTCAATAGCCGCCTGCCCACGCCCAATCACCGCAATCTCTTGACCGGCGAAGGCGTTTAGCCGTGTGTGATCTGATGAGTGCGAAACCAGTTCAGGGGGCATATGGCTGAATTCCGGCGGACAATAGCGATAGTATTGCAGGCCAGGAGCCATCACAACCGCATTTGATTGGATGACCCGTCCATCCTCCAATGAGACCAGGAAATGACCATTTTTGCGCTCAACACAACTTACATACGTCTCGTCTAGCGTCGGTATGGCATTTTGCTGAAACCAGAGACCGTAATCAATAAATGTCCCTATAGGAATAGGGTCTTCTCCATATATTGCTTTGGCTTGAAAATAGCGTTGGAAACTATATTTCTCATATGGGTCAGATAGATCAGTGGCCCACCAGTAAGAACGCAACAACATACCTTCAGGCATATGTTTACGCCAGAAGAAAATAGGTTTACCAAAAATAGCTACCTTCAAACGTTGTGCCATTAAGTGTGCAGCAGCGGAAAGTCCATATGGCCCTGCTCCAACAACAGCAACATCATAATGCTCAGTAGGTATGGAGTTTTGTGCCTTTTGTACATCTAAAGATACGCTCACGAATATACCCTCCACTAAGATTTTTTCCTCATTCGTAGCCGCACACGGTCAGCAAATTCCGTTGTTGCCGTCCAGGCTGGAAGAGGGTCCTTCCAATCAACATAATCATAATGTGCTGGTACAAAGAACGCCGCAAAAAATTCCGCGAAAGCGGGTATAGGATGCGTAACACCTGGCCGACCATACTGGCTCAGTGTTTGGCACGTTGTCAAAAGATCGCCTTCAAGATAGCGCATCCAACCGCCAACACGATAGCCCTCCACGCGCTCCACACGCTCCATGCGCTCCCCACTAGCCCACTGATAAAGCAGGTAAGGAAAATCGACGCCCGCACGTACAGCCACCTCGACAGAGGCCGAAAGGCGCGGGTTAATCTCCATCAGATAGGCTTTACCCGCACTATCACGGCGAAATTCTACCTCAGAATACCCTTCCAGGTCGATCTCTCGCACTAATCTCTCTGCCTGACCGCCTATGTCATCGGGGATAGCAATACTCTGGCGATACACCGAGGTACCACCCAGGGGCGGTTGCGTGCGTTTCGCCCATTGCGCGAAGCGTGCATACATCTCCCCACCAGCATATAAGAAACTCAGCGCCTCACGACTACCAGACAGAAACTGCTGAAAAAGCACTGTTCCCCCAGGTTGTGTCAATTCTTCAACGGCACGTCGTGCTTCATCAGGCGTCGTCACAAGCTGGCTAATCAGGCGCACCCCTTGCTGCTCACCCCACAGCCACGATTCGTTGGGTTTCACAACGGCAGGCAAACCAATATCGCGGATTGCCTCTTTCACTTCCGCAACACTCGTCACTACAACACCGCGCGGAATACCCATGCCCAATCGCCCGGCAATCTCCAACGTTTTGTCTTTATTGATCGCAATATCCAGCGCCTCTTCTTTCGCCAGCGCGAGACGTGCGTATTGTCCAAGCTCTGCCCGATGCTCACGCAAGAGTGCAAGCGTACCATCAGATGATGTAATGAGAACACGCGCTCCAGTATTATTGAGTAGTTGTTTAAGATAGGTCAGAAATGGTTCAGTGTCCTGTTCATAAGCGGGAGCAATATAGGCACGCTGGCACCAGCGTGACGAAAACGTTGGCACGCTTTTGGATTTTGCTATCAGACCAGAGGTTTCAAGCGCGGCCACGCGCATGCCACGCCTCCCTAATGAGCGCATTGTTACGAGAGATTGTCGCAACTTTGCATCCATAATGAGCGCGTCATATGCCTGCGATCCTCGCTCTGGATAGAGACTTCCAGCTACCTGCTCCCCCTTTTGTGGCAAGATAGTATTTGTTATCGATGTTTTATCGAGAGAATCTTGCACGATATTTTCTCCTGCGCCGTGATAAACCAAGCAAACCAAGCAGTTCTGCCGCCATCACTGACCAGTGCATCTCTATATCTCCAGGAAGACGATACAACAGATAGGGGTCTGTCTGATGTGTGTTTACATCTTCAAAGGTCGTCACCGCCCACTGATAGCCAGCATCTTTCACTGCCCGTACAACCTCCGCGCTCATATGTTCTGTTTTCCCCACGGGATAGGCGAAGGTACGAATAGGATGCCCTACACGCTCTTCCAAAATCTGCTTACATTGTATAACCTCTTGCCGCATCTCCTGCTCATCTTTTAAATAGGATAAAATTGGATGATGCATGGTATGCGCCCCAAAAGAGACCCAGCCACTCTGCTCCATCTCATGCACCTGCGTCCACGTTACAGGTAACGCCTCTCTATCCACCTGCTCCAGCACTTCAGGCGCGGCCTCCATCATAGCACAGCGAATATCGTGCAAGAATGCCTCACGCTCCGCCACTGACGAAGCATGGCGCACGTGCGTGTCAATCACTTTCGCCAGATCTTTGCGCTCCTCCAACGTATTAAGATGATACGTATGCCCTTCTACCGTTATCTTATCGACATGCGCATGATAAGCTAGTCGCTTCCCTTCCAACCACCAGAAACGCTCTCCGCTATCAATATAGCCTGGAATAAGAAAAATCGTGAAAGGTAGACGTAAATCGCGTGCCAAAGGAAAAGCATGGCTATAATTATCGCTATATCCATCGTCAAATGTCAAGACCACTGGTATGCGATTATCTGCACATTTCGCCTGCGGCGCGTAAAACTCTTCCAGGGC
>JAJZEJ010000038.1 GCA_021828635.1 Chloroflexota bacterium | reverse complement strand
CGCTTTACAATCGTGTCTCACTTCCGCGTTTTCTACAAGGTGTAATTGTTGAGCAGAAGGTGATGATTCGTGATTTTGCTTGGCATGAACAGCGCACTATTCATCTGGTGACAGAGACGTTGGTAACGGAGATCAATACAGAGGAGCGCGTAGTTGTCACGGATAAAGGTGAGCAGTATCCCTATGATGCGTTGCTGATAGCCACTGGCGGCTGGGCCAACCCGTTGCGCGTGCCGGGAGCCGAAGATGTTTCGCACATTTATAACTTTGTGACGTTGGATGATACGAAGATGATCATCGACAAAATGATGCAGTCGCGTACTGCGTTGGCCTACGGGGGCAGTTTTATCTCCTATGAATTGTGTGATGGCTTCGCCGTGCGCAAGCTTGATACCACTTGGCTAATGCGCGGACCCTACTGGTTGCGTTCAGCTCTGGACCCGGAAGGTGGCGAGGTTGTGGATAATATTGCCAAGAAATTCGGTGTCGAAGTGATTCATGGCGATGAGATTGAGAGCGTCATACCCAAAAATGGGGTACCATCATATGTCAAGACGAAGAAGGGACGCGAGATTCAGACCGATATGATCGGCATTGGATTGGGTATTACACTCAATACGCGGATTTTAGCGCAAACTCCGATTGAAATCCGCGATGGCGTAGTGGTTAATGAATATCTGGAAACCAATGTACCGGGTGTCTATGCCGCAGGTGATGTCGCGGAGTTCTTCGATGTGGCTATTGGGCGGCATCATACGATGGGTACATGGGATAATGCGATGGCGCATGGCCGCCTGGCTGGCGTCAATATGGCCGGTGGTCGCCAACCCTATGATGATGTGCCAACCTATACCAGTCCTCTTTTCGACGTCAATATTGCGGTCGTTGGCACTGCTGAGTCGAACAATCCTGAATTGGAGTTCATTGCTCGTCGTGAACCGGGCGAGAAGGGCAACGAGAATTACCGCAAGCTCTTCTTCCGTGAGAACAAGCTGGTTGGTGTCTTGATGATCGGTAGCCCCAAAGGACGCAAGAAACTAGTTGACATCGTCAAAAATCAGCAGGTTCTTGCAACCGCTGAACGTGAAGCTCTGCTGACCCTCAAATAATACAATTGTAGGGGCGTGATTGATCACGCCCTGATTATCCGTCTTATATGATTACGCCCTTGTTTATCATTTCCCTACGACATAAATACTATCCGCTAAACTCTGCTTGACCTGAACAGGTGTTTACGGTACTCTATAGCTGAGGACTGTTCTCGCTGAGATCAAATAGGAGGGGTGTTGTGGCTACGCTTTGTCCAAATTGTGGGGCAGAATTGCCGACTGCAAGCGCACGTTTTTGTAGCAACTGTGGTACATTATTATCTACTGGACCTGCTCAATCGTCGGAATCGTCATCATCCAAATCCAATATTGCACAAAATCCGTCTTTCGCCTCAACTCCTTCTGAGATTTCGGTTCAGGTAGATGGACATAGTCGTCCTATGTTGCATGAGCAGATTGCTCAACAACCACAACCTGCTGCTACTATGATGGGACGTGAGTTGCGTGTGAAAGTGTGGGAAGCCGATAAAGATGAACAGGTTGAGGCCGCTTCTGCTCCACAGGAGGAAAAGCCGGAAACAGTTAGTAACCTACCCACGGTGCCTTTAATGACCAACGTCTTGGCACCAGTTAAGGCACCAGAAGTATCACCACGTATGACACCTTCTCCTGACATGCAGGATGTGACGGTAGAGCAGCTAGATACAACTCCTCTCACTTCTTATAGCCATAAGGAACCTCTGAAACCTGTGAAACCTGTAACCCCTGTGCCGTTAGAACCATCAAGAGCCGCGATACACTCACAGGCACAGACACAAAATGTCTTTGCGATGAAGATTGGCACTCTATCGCCTGGTTCACGCAAACCATTATTTATCGTGCTGGCTTTCGTGCTGGTGTTGCTTGTGGTTGGTGTAATTGCGTGGGCGGTAGTCCTTCAGCCCTTTAGCGTGCCGACTGTCACAAACCCGCAGCAGCATTTCCATGATACGCGCTTCGGCTTGTCATTGTCCTATCCCACTGGCTGGCATGTGCAGGTCGATGCCAAAGCGTCGGTACTACACTTTACTGATAGTACCAGTACGGCACAAGCGAATATTACCGTTTCCAACGCGGCAGGGTCTAATGAGGCAGTATACGCGCAAAAACTGGTCTCTCAACTTGGCATGACGAATGTGAAACCTCTGGTTCCTCTGACATTTGCTGGGGCGAGCTGGCTACAATTTCAGGGTAGTGTCTTAGAGAAAGGAGCCAGCTATACTGAGACGTTACTGGTAACGGTGCATGGCGCACATCTCTACACCCTGGCACAACTGGCTCCACAAGGTATTTACACGCAAGAAGATCATCTCGTTTTTGCGCCCATGCGTTCATCCTTGCAATTCCTCCCATAGTAGCCTATCACCTGGAGATTTGAGCTATGATATACTATAGCCGTCTTTTGTAGTATTTGTCCGTTCAGGACAGATGCCATATGGCACATGCACGAATGTCAAAAGCGCCGGTCTATAAAGGCTGAGATAGACGCCTGGAAGATAGAGAAAGGAGTGTGCGCGGACAAGCTAGGACGCGCATGATAATGGAATGTTGGATGATATTCGGTTTGAGAGGCATTTTCGTACTCCCTATTCGGAGGGCTATTACATTATGCAAGGCAGTGCTATGCAGAATAATAGCCGCTTGGGGACTGTCGATATTCATTTCACCACGACCTCTGTTCATGGGACACTGATTTTGGAGCGAGAACTGGAAGAGGCGGACCTGACCAAGCTGATTGAGCAGATTGATGAAGACCTAGTGTTATCAGCAGATATGCCACGTGACGATTTTCTGGTGAGTGTCTATGTTGGGAAAGATGTTGGTTTTTACAGTGACGAATATTTCGCAGAGGAGAGTGCTGGTGGCACTGATTTCGACGAAGACGATATCCACTAGCAACCCTCTTTACTCCCACCTTGATTAATCTTCGAGCAGGCCGCGTCGCATTGCATATTTTACCAGCTCGGCGCGGCTGTGCAGATTGAGCTTATCCATGATGTGTGTGCGGTGCGTATCGACTGTCTTTGGGCTGATAACTAATCGCTCGGCAATCTGGTTATTCGTATAGCCCTCGGCGACCAGCTTGAGAATTTCGCGCTCGCGCTCCGTCAGGCTACTATAACTATCCTTTTCCTCACCCACGCGCACACGTTGCAAATAATCCCCCACCATAACGGATTGCGCCATTGGTGACAGGTAGAACTGGCCGCTCTGAATGATATGCAAGGCAGAGATGAGTTCAGTATCGGCAGCCTCTTTGAGCATATAGCCGGAAGCACCGGCACGCAGAGCCTGAAACACATATTCATCATGTTCATGCATGGTGAGAATCAGTATTCTGATGTCTGGCAACAACTTTTTGATCTGACGTGTGGCTTCAATGCCATTCATATCCGGCATGGTGATATCCATGAGAATAATATCCGGTATGAGCCGTTGTGTCTCCTGAATTGCTTGGCGTCCATCCTGTGCCTCGCCAACCACCTCCATGTCTGGTTGCGCATTCAACATCATTTTGAGACCAGCTCGTAAGATGGTATGGTCGTCAGCGAGAAGGATTCGTATCTTCATATGCCTGTTATCCTATCATGAATGTGTAATTGTTGCTGCTCGTTCAGTCAGCATACCTTGATTATGCGGCAGTTCGTGCCGCGCTGCTCCATTAACATAGAGTGGAATACAAAACTGAATCGTTGTTCCTTTACCGGGGGCCGACTCAATCGAGAGTGTGCCATCGAGCAGGTGGGCGCGTTCGTGCATGCCAACCAGTCCCAAACCGCGATCCCTATCCTGTGTGCGCTGTAATTCTTCAAGGTCGAAGCCTTTTCCGTCATCACTAATAGTGGCATAGACTGCATCGGTATCCTCACGCAAGGTGATGGTCACGGCATGTGCCTGAGCGTGCTTAGCGATATTGGTCAGCGACTCTTGAATGATGCGATAGAGCGCGGTTTCCATTTCAGGTGGGAGGCGTTTCTTGAAGCCGGTGGGCTGAAAATTGACCTCAATAGGAAATTTATGTTGATATTCTTTCACATACCAGCGCAAGGCAGGTAACAGGCCGAGGTCATCAAGGGCGCTTGGGCGCAGATCGATGCTGAGATTGCGGATGGCACGCAAGGTCTGATGGGCCAGAGCGCGTGTCTCAGTAATACGTTGATGAGCCTCATCGGTGGTCACAGATTCTTCCAGGACAGCCAGGCTAATTAAGAGCGAAGTAAGCACTTGCGAGGTCTCATCGTGGAGTTCACGGGCAATGCGTTTGCGTTCTTGCTCCTGTGCTGTGATAATCTGGTTAGCCCGCAGGCGATTAGCGTCGTCAATGGCTTCCAGCATCATATTAAACGTGCGAGCCAACATATCGGCCTGTGGATCGAAGCCGGTGAGTGGAGCGCGTAGTGAGCGTTCACCTTTCTGGACGCGACTCATAACCTTACCCAGGTCCATCAGTGGGCGGAAGGCGATTTGTAGTACGACGAAATTTAGTGCTACGCTGACTAGCCAGCCAACAGCTATGAAAACGACCAGGTAGATGGGCGTGTTAGGTGTACTATTGAGTTGAGAGGCCAACCAGGTGCCACCGGTTGCGCCGACAAAGATGATAAAGCTATTGGCAAGCAGAACTTTATAGAATATGGGGATGCTGAGCAAGGATTTGATGACCTTGTTGTGTTGCGCCGCTTCACCCATGACATTATGTAAACCGTCGGTATCACTATCTGTTTTCATGGTATTACTCTTCGTGAATCGCTGTTTGTAGTTTTCACTGTAATTGTATCGGGTGGTACATGAACTGTCAAACAACATACTGTGAGGCCGGGGAAGCGGGAAATCAGGTAGTTCGATAGAAAAATCAGGTATATACCTGATGCCACCAGGCTCCTATCAAGGTATCTTAGGAATGATGGCTCAGTATTGTTCTAGAGAGTTCTGGACACATTGCTCGCTATGCGTTGCCTTATTGCTACGGCGAACAAG
>JAJZEJ010000191.1 GCA_021828635.1 Chloroflexota bacterium | reverse complement strand
AAATGTTCCTTTCATTATCCGCGAGGGCGCAACTGCCTTTAGAAGCGTCGGCACTGCCGCAACGGGTGGTAGCAAGCTCTTGACGGTCTACGATTATGTGCCTGATAGCGTGCCGCAAGTGATTGAAGTACCCTTTGGTACACCGCTCGGCGATGTTCTCAAGCTCGGCGGCATTACACATGCTGATGATGAGATGAGAGCGGTTGTCGTTGGGGGCGCTGAAGGCGGTGCCTTGCCCGTCTCGCTGTTGAAGACACCGTTCGATTTTGACCCATTGGAAGATATCGGTACCATCATCGGGTCGAGCATCGTTGAGGCGCTACCCGAAAACACGTGCATGGTGCATTGGGCGATGGAGCGCAGCCGCTATCTCGACCGCGAATCTTGCGGTAAGTGCGTACCTTGCCGTCTGGGTGTCAAGCGTATTAGCGGCATCCTGGAGGGTATTATCAGCGATCTGGGCATTAAAGGCGATCTGGCGGTGCTGGATGAGTTCGCCGATTATGTGCCGAATGGCTCGCTCTGTGGCTTTGGCGTAGAGGCGACCAATCCGCTCAAGACGGCCAGACGCTATTGGCCCGATCATTTTACCATGCATATCGAGGAGCTACAGTGTCCAACTGGTACCTGTGTTCCGGTACGCGCTCATCGTTTCGTGACGAAGCATGTTCTGCCGTAACGGTCGGAAGAGGTAATACATGGCTATATCAATTCGAGATACGTTTTCTCCGATCACACAGGAGCCAACCGCGCCAATGGTGCGTAACGATGTGGGCCACCCCAGCTTTACTATCACCATTGACGGCAAGGTTGTCCAGGCTTATGAGGGCCAGACCATCCTGAGTATCGCCATTGACAACGGATTCCCCGACATTCCTAATCTCTGCAACGACGAGAAGATTGAACCGACCTCGGCCTGTCGCATGTGCCTGGTTCACATCGAAGGCGAGAAACGGCCCTTGCCGTCTTGCAACACACCAGCCGTTCCTGGTATGGTGGTGACGACGAACTCGGACGAATTGTTCCACATTCGCCGCACTAACCTGGAGATGATGCTGTCAGATCACAATGCCTACTGTCAGCCGCCCTGTCAGATAGAGTGTCCGACGCACATCGACATCCCTGGCTACCTGGAACTGATCGCTAAAGGTTCGATGAAAGAGGCGGCACGTCTGGTCAAAGAGGTGTTGCCCTTCCCGTATATTCTTGGCTTGACCTGTCCCGCGCCCTGCCAGAAGGGTTGTCGTCGCACGCTGGTTGAAGAAGAGATCGCCATCTGCCGTATGCATGGCTACGCGGCTGAAAGCTGTCTGCTCGACCCACCGGTACCCTATCTACAGGATCCACCAACGGGTAAGCGTGTGGCTATCATCGGCGCTGGTCCTGCCGGTTTGACCTGTGCCTACTACCTGGCGCTCAAGGGTCACTCCTGCAAAGTGTTTGACATGCAGCCTCAGCCTGGTGGCATGCTACGTTACGGCATCCCTGAGTATCGTTTGCCAAAAGATATTATGGACCGTGAGATTGATCACGTTTGGCAACTGGGCGTCGAACTCCAAACCAATGTCAAACTTGGCCGCGATTTCACCGTTGATGACCTGATTGCGGATGGCTATGATGCCGTCTACCTAGCTATCGGTGCCTGGACCAGTAACCCACTGGGTGCGCCCGGTGAAGATGCCGAGGGCGTGGTCAATGCCATCGCTTTCCTGGGTGAAAAGGTCGAGGGTAAGACTGTGCCGGTCAAAGAGGGCGATGAAGTGGTTGTGCTTGGTGGTGGTTTTACTACCTTCGACTGCACACGTACCTCGGTTCGCCTGGGCGCGAAAGTGCATACCGGCTATCGCCGCTCCCGCGCTGAGATGACGGCTACAATGGAAGAGATCGAGGATGCTGAGGCCGAAGGCGCGGAGATCATTTACTACGTGCAGGCTACAAAGGTCGTCGTTGAGGATAACAAGACGAAGGGGTTGGAATTCCAGCGTAACAAGTTGGGTGAACCTGATGCCAGTGGTCGCCGCCGCCCGGTTCCCATCCCTGGCTCTGAATATGTTATCCCTTGTAACACCGTCATTCCGGCCTATGGTCAGAAGCCGGACAAGGCCGTGCTAGATGATAAATCTGGCGTGAAGTGGACCAAGTGGACTACCATTCAGACCGACCCGCACAACTTCATGACTGACCGTAAAGGCGTCTTTTCCGGCGGCGACTGTCAGATGGGTGCGAAGACCATCATCGAGTGTGTCGGTCAGGGCAAGCTCGGCGCTCGCTCGATCCATGCCTATCTGTCGGGCGAGGACATGAGCGCGGTTTCACGCCGTCTGGAGCTTGAAGAGCGCAAGCCGGACCTCTTCGACATTGTGCCGTACAAGCCGGTCGAGCCAAAGGTCAAGATGCCCATGTTGCCCTACGAAGATCGCAAGCGCAGCTTCCGCATGATCGAGCTAGGCTACCTGCAAGAGCAGGCCGAACGTGAAGCTGGCCGTTGTTTGCAATGTGCCTGTCCCGCTGCCGGTCAGTGCGATTTGCAGAAGTACAGTATCGAGCATGGTCTGGCCGATAACCGCTTCCACGATGGTGAGCCGAGCGATTATCACGACTACGACGTTGACCTGTCGCACAGTTTCATTCTGCGTGACCCGAACAAGTGTATTAACTGTACCCAGTGTGTGCGCGTCTGCCATGATGTCATCGGCCCCGATTGCTATGGCATGTTCGGCAAGGGCTTCGATACCATCGTCGCTACGCCGTTTAATGTCAGCCTGCATGATACCGACTGTGTCTCCTGCGGAGCCTGTGTGCAGGTCTGTCCGACTGGCTCGCTGATGATGGCCGAGCGTTACCTGAAACGCTACTCCTTCGCGCTTGATCGCTGCATCTTCTGTGGCGACTGCGTAGAGGTCTGCCCACATGGTGCGCTGGGTGAGACGCCCAACTTCGAGCTATCCTTCTTCAACCGCTTCGGCGAAGATGTCACGCTCGAAAAGGATGACCTGGCTAACGCGCCCGACTACCTAGTACGTCAACGCCTGCCGCGCGGCAAGAAAGACCTGCCGGTGATGAGTCCGCTTGTGCGCCCTCTGCCCGCTCGTGGCATCCGCGAGTAACAGAATTATTGTTTGCAAGCAAGCCCACCATTCTAATGAGTGGTGGGCTTGTTTGCAAACAATGAGCGCGAGTGATGAGCAATTTTTGAGCAAGATTTGCGCAAATTTCCGCTCAAATTTATGTTGAGAGCTATCCTATAGTTCCTTTTTGCCTTCTTCTGCACTGCTTCTCATGCTACAATAACGATAGCCCAACTAGCTATCAAGAATGTTTAGTTCTCACTACTGCTCAAAGAGGGATGGAGATGTCGAAGCAACAAAGTTCTCAACCCTATCCAAACTACATCCGATACTATTGTAAGCAGCAAGGTTATACAATACAAGCTTTAGCTGATAAAATTGGTATTTCACGCCGCACTTTAACAGATTATGTTACTGGTATAAGACCTGTTCCGCGTTCCTGGCAGATGAAAATCGCTCGCGCATTAAGATGTTCTATAAAAGAGATAATTCCAGCACCAGGAGAAAAAGTCTATATTGAAGAAAAAGACAATATTATTTCGACAATACCCTTCAAGATGCCACCTCAAAGAGAAGAGGAAATACGTCATAAATCCAGTAGGACTTCACAAGTATCTACTACGCCTGATAATATGATACCAATTTCCTTGCTGAATTCTACCCTGGCAGATGTGTCCGTACATACTATAGAACAATCAGCACCTTTGCACTCTCACTTTGAGACTCTGATAGAACAGAATTTCTCAAACTCATTACTACCTATGCTACCATCAGTAACTACATCACAAGAAAACAGTTTAGATATGTTGAGTACGTCACATCGACATACACTTCATATGCTGTTAACATCCGCTAGTACAGCACTTGTACTGACTTCACATCTAGAGTGGCCTACACAAGATAATGAGAAGGAAAATAACTCGGCAAATCAGGCTATTCTTGAGCATCTCGAACATATAGCATTAAGCTATTGGCGTCTCTGTGCAAATACTTCTCTGGATTTATTAAGTAACTTGTTAGAGCATTTTCAGGCAACTGTTCATTTACTCAAACAACCTCAACAAGTTCTAGTTTCTCTTCGATTTTATGCTCTTGCAGGAGAGTTCGCGCAACTAGTTGGTAAGACATTATTCGATGTACATGAATATACATTAGCTTGGTTTTATTATGTGTTCTCATTAAAGGCTGCACAAGTAGCGTCAAACCATGATTTATGGGCTGCTGGATTGGGGCGTATGAGTTTACTTCTAATATACTGGAAACAGGATCATGCCGCTCTTCCTCTTTTGCAAGAAGCAAAGCAATTAACTCTCCAAAGCTTGCGTATTCAGTGCTGGCTTGCTGCGATAGAAGCTGAGGTATGTGCATGTCTTGGGGATGTTCAAACCTGCGATGCAGCTTTATCTGTTGCAAGGAAAATAGCTGCAAATAATATATTAGATGAAGATCGCTATGCAACTGGTTTTAATTTATCCCGATTAGCTGGTTATGAAGGCGCTTGTTTTATGCGGTTGCACCAACCTCATCGTGCGTTACCCGCTTTGCAGCGAGCATTGGAGTTACTTGATCCTCAATCGATTAGGCGTCAATCGAGATTGCTGACTGATATAGCAATGGCTTATGCCCAACAGCAAGATGTGCAAAAAGCATGTAAATTTGCTAAAAAGGCACTGGCTATTACGGTTTATACTAAATCGGTAGATGTTTTTGGGCGTATCCAAGATGTATATACTGAATTGAGAGCTTCTAAGGATAGAGAAGATGTTCAAGTACTGTCGAAACAAATAGAATCTGTATCTATATTAATCAAGCAAAAGAATGGGATGCTATGAATGAACAAGGAGCTATGAAAGCACGCATCCTCTATCTCCTTGTCTGTGCCGCTCCACCGGCACAGCAGACACCGCAGGTAGTGACACACTTACAAGCAATAGGATGGGATGTGTGCGTAATCGCAACTCCCCAGGCATCGCGCTGGATAGACATCCCTGCACTGACAAC
>JAJZEJ010000786.1 GCA_021828635.1 Chloroflexota bacterium | reverse complement strand
GATTTTCATCGGGATACGCGCTGGCCTGCAATTGTGCGGCGGCAATCCGTGTTTTCATGAGTCTATGCTCCCATTATGATACTTGCTCAAATTTCTTGCTACGGCTTGTATTTATAGCAGCATCATATCACTTCTCTATGATAGAATGACAAACAGGGTCTACCTGTACGGATAATAAGACTCAAAAAGAGAGGAATCATGTCTAAATCACTCTCCAACATCCTGATTGGACTCGCTGGCATTTTCGGCACGCTCCTGCTCGGCCTGTACTTTGGAGTTGGTTTCAGCATTGGTCTGGCGCAACTTCCTTCTACTGCTTCGCTTGCCCAGGTCATTAGCATGGCAACACGGTATCATACCCTATGGTTCCTGGGTACATGGTTGCAAGCGACTGGTTCCTTGCTCTCCGTCATCTTTTTTCTCGCACTCGTCCATCGAGCAGAGGCCACAACACGTCTGGCGGGTTTGCTCACCATCCTGGGGTCCACAGTCCTGCTTGCGGTTGTGCTGATTGAGGGGGTATTTACAATGGATCTTGCCCAAGCAGCGGTGGATGGTCATCATATGGCTTCGCTCACCAGCTTTGACATCATGACGGTCTTTACCTATATCTACCCAATCGTACCTGCTCCACTGATCTTCCTGGCTTTAGGCTCCATTCTGCTTCGCTGCCATCTGCTCCCACGCATCTTTGGCTATCTCGCTATTGGCCTGGGCATAGCGTTTGAAATCGCAGGCTTCATTGGTCTGTTCACTACTAACATTCTCACGCTGGTTGTTTTGAGTTTGCAAGCACTCTGGGTACTCGCAGCCGCCATCGCGTGGCTCACGAGTGCCAGAATACCTGCTACCAATGTAGCTAAACATCTGGCAGAGAGCAGCTAAGCATTCTTGCGTTGCCTATGGGTCAAATGACATTCATGCAGGCTACATCTGCTTCGTTATAGGGAATATGGATACCAAACACATTCTGCTGACGGGCGGAAGAGCGCCTGTGACATTGGATTTAGCCCGTCAATTCGCTGCTCATGGGCATCGCATCATTGTTGCGGAAAGTACACTAATACATCTTTGCCGCTACTCGCGTGCGATTACGCATCACTACGATGTACCACCACCCAATATAGCAACCGAGGCTTTTCTCGATAGACTGATAGCGATTATCAAACATGAAAAGATTGACCTGCTTATCCCGACATGCGAAGAGATTTTCTTCGTGTCACAAGGATTAGAACGATTGCAACAGCACTGTACTGTCTTTGCAGCACCAATTGAGCAACTACGGCACTTCCATAGCAAATGGGAGTTTATCCAATATGCTCGTCGCTACAATCTCGCTGTGCCTGAAACACATCTACTGACTTCGCACGCCGACATAGAGAATTTCATTGCTCGCTATGACAAGCCTTTTGTGCTAAAACCTGTCTTTTCGCGTTTCGCTACCCATGTCTCCATAATTGATAATACAAAACAGGCACATACACTCTTGCCACAACGTGCAATAAGCCAAACCACGCCGTGGGTTGCGCAAGAACGCATTTATGGGCAGGCATATTGCACCTATAGTATCGTTCACAAAGGTAGCTTAGCCGCTCATAGCACCTATGCAGTCGATTTTACAGCGGGACGTGGCGCGTGCATCAACTTTACAGCCTGTGAGCAACTGGCTATCGAACAATGGATACAGCAATTTGTACAAGAAGAGCGATTTTCAGGCCAGATTGCTTTTGATTTTATTGTGACACCGGAGGGAAACGCGCTACCCCTGGAATGCAATCCACGGGCCACCAGTGGTCTGCATCTCTTCCAGCTACAAGATCATCTACCGGATGTTTTTCTCACGCCATCTATCACCAAGCCTGTACTCAAGCCTGAGATAGGCACGCAACGTATGCTGGCGCTGGCAATGCTGCTCTACGCACCGGCAAATATACACTCCTGGTCACGTTTTCGGCATTGGTGCCAGACAATGATACAGGCGAGTGATGTTATTTTCAACTGGCGTGATGTTGGCCCTCTGCTCGCACAGCCAAAGATCGTGGTGTATAACTTGGTGGAGAGCCGCAAACGTCACCTCTCCGCGCTAGCCTTCTCAACCTGGGACATTGAATGGAATGGATAATGACATGCAGACAAACATACGCCTGTTCTTTGCGGATACTATTGAGCAATTACCCTGGCCTGATAGTGAGGATGGCAACTACTCGCGTGCCTATCTTACGCCTCTTATCCAACACGGCACACAATATTTTATCGAGAACGTGACCACCACTTACATGGCACTGCTCATCGACGAGCGCATCGTGCTACCACTCTCGCTCAATCGGCGCGAATACGCCAACTCCTATGTTTGCTCGCCCTACACGCACTACATCACCTACGCCAAAGAGGAATTGACGCTGGTACAACCAGCATGGCTGCGCCGTCTCTTCGCCACTATCTTCACACTGCTTGGTCTACTCGGTAAAGCCTGCCGGATGAATCACGTTGTCTGCGTGAATAACTGGCTTTTATCAACTAATCTCTATCCACCACTCTCTACACAACAAGTAGCTGATATGCTCACTTTTCTCAAAGAGCGTTTCCCGCATCACACTATCGTCTTTCGCTCACTCAATAACCATACCACATCAATGATTATGGCCGATCTCAAACGTCTGGGTTGCACATTGCTCGGTAGCCGACAGGTCTATCTGCTACGTCCCGCCGACCCACACGCGCTGACTTCAAAGGCACGTTGGCTACTGAAACGCGACTTCGTGCTACTGGCTCACTATAGCTATACGAAATCCACCAATGAAGAACTGACCGAGGATGACATAGCGCGTATTGTGGAACTGTATAACGTTCTCTATCTGGATAAGTATTCACGCTCGAACCCAATGTTTAACGAGCATTTTATCAAGTTGGCTCTGCACGAAAAAATATTACAGCTTGTCGCGCTAAAAAAGGATGGACGTATTGATGCTGTGCTGGGCTATTTCTATCGCAATGGCGTCATGACCACGCCACTTTTCGGCTATGACACAGCATTGCCGCAAGAGCTTGGCCTGTATCGCATGCTCTCTGTCGTTCTCTTCAACATTGCTAAAGAGCGCGGCCTGTTGCTGCATGAAAGCTCTGGTGCGGCACAATTCAAGCGCAACCGTGGGGCATATAGCGGGATAGAATACAGTGCTATCTATGCTCAACATTTACCACTTTACCGGCGTTTCTATTGGAAACTATTAGCTTTCTTGCTCGATAGTATTGGCATTCCTTATATGCAGCAGCACAAATTATGATGTTACGCTTTCACATAGAGGTGATTCGTGCTACTGTAGCGATAGATGGAGTTGCCAGCCTTGTAGATAAGCGAGCCGTTATTGGTTTGCGTGAGCCAGAGCAGTACCTGTGTGCCTTGCGGTAGGGAAAGATGATAGCCCCAGTGGCCGAGCGAAACGGGACTGATGACACCAAAGAGCCACGTGCCACCATCGGCGTCAATCGTATTGGGCGTCAACTGGTTACAGGAGAGCGAATTGCTGTCGTGCGTGTTGTTCACCTGGAAGTCGCAAGCGTGCAGAAACGTCCCATTGAGCGCGATAGCTGGGTCCACATAGGGATAGTTGGCGAAATTGGCAACATTTTTGAGTTGCATGGATGCCTGCGCCCAGACCCACGAACCAATATGGATCGCCAGCGTGGTCTGCACCAGCAAATGTACCTGCACTGTGGATGTAATGCTGACAGTGAGCCAACAACCACCGGAACAATCGGGGGCCAGCTGCTGATTCGGCACATTGATGAGTGGTGTTGGCACCACCTGTTGTGGCGTAGAAGAGTCGATTTTGCGCACAATACCACCTAACACCATCAATGGGTATTGTGGCATAAGTGAGAGAACCTGACCCGGTTGTAAATCGTCGCAATTCTGTCCCACAACGGTATTCAGTGCCTTGATGGTACCCGGCTTAGCATCGCTAAAAATGGCACCCGCATCGGCCATGTGCATCTGCGTAGCAAGAATGCTATCGCACGAGTCGCCATTCTGCGCGGTATAGAGCAGAGAGCCGACCTGTGGCAAGATCGTCGGGAAGGTCGGGAGTGGTGTTGCCGTGGGTGAGTTGTTGGGTGGCGCAGAAAACGTGTAGGCCAGTCCAGTTAATGATGTATATAGCCCGTGGCTCACGCGCACACCAAACAGGTACGAGGGTACGGCAACCACAACTAGCAGTGGTACTAATAAGAGCAACTTCCAGGGGAATGAGTGCCTTACGATACGTGGACGCTCTTCTGCTATGCTCTGTGTACGCAAACGACGAGCCATCACCACTCCTTATCCGGCTACAATACACAACCTCTCTTTCACAATGCATTATAGCAGAAGTGGCAAGCGATGGTCGTTACATCACTCTTCCTTCGTGCTGCTCCCTTAAACCCCCCATCTTCTCATCCCATTGCTGATGTTGCTGCTCGTCATAGGCGGTGGTGGGTACCATCACGCGGCGGCGGAACGAGAGAACGGTTTCACCACGCTGGTTGTAGGCAATCGTCTCGACGCTGACGATACCGCGCTCTGCTCGGCTTTTGGAGAGACGCTTATCCAGTACTTTTGTCTCGGCATAGATGGTATCGCCGTGGAAGGTGGGGCCGACGTGCTTGACCTCTTCAAACTCCAGATTAGCGATGGCTTTACCACTGACATCCTCAACCGTCATGCCCAATACGATACTAAAAACCAGCGAACCTACGACGAGACGCTGCTTGAATTGCGTATCTTCTGCATAATTGGCATCGATGTGCAGGGGATGATGATTCATGGTTAACATGCAGAAAAGCGTATCGTCGTATTCGGTAATGGTGCGTCCAGGCCAGTGTTTGTAGATTGCGCCAATCTCAAATTCTTCAAAGGTTCGTCCAAATTGCATATTTATCGCTCCTCTAGCTTATACTGCTGTAACAATTGGCGGGCAATGATGAGGCGCTGTATCTCGCTGGTACCCTCGCCGACCAGCATGAAGGGCGCGTCACGGTAGTAGCGTTCGACATTAAACTCTTTGGTATAGCCGAAACCGCCAAAGATGCGC
>JAJZEJ010000628.1 GCA_021828635.1 Chloroflexota bacterium | reverse complement strand
CTTCCCCATTGCCTGAACTACCCGGCTTACGCCGACCGTGTATCAATGTACCACTTGGACGACGAATATTCCAGGATGCACGCTTTCTGGCAAGCATCTCGTCCGCCGTTTGACCACGCGCCGAACTATACAAGCTGGCAATCACGACCCAGGTCGCCGCCACTATCGGGGTCGCCAGCAGAGCGCCAAAAGCTCCGAATAGGCGTGCGCCAACGATCAAAGCCAGAATCGAGGCCACAGGATGCAAGCCAACGGCGTGTCCCACGATGCGCGGCCCCAATATATTGCTCTCAAGCGCCTGAATCACGATGAATGCACCAATAACCCAGAAGGTACGCGGAAATGCTGCTGGAAGGAGTAGCGAGAGAACGATAGGTGGCACTGACGCCAGCGTTGGTCCCACCATTGGAATGGTCTCGAAGAGAAAGGCCATGAAACCAACAAGAAGGGCAAACTGGCCCAATCCCGTCACCACGCACACGATAGCTGCCAGCACACCAATGATGAGAGCCAGTGTCAACTGTCCACGAATATAGTTGCCAACGACGCGGTTCAGCGCATCCTCGAAAAGCAGAGCATTGGGCATAGAACGTTTCGGCGTAATACTCATGATGCCATCACGGATGCGTTTACCATCTAGCGTCAGGTAAAAGCTAATCACAATCACCAGTACGATATTAATCAACGCCCCGGCAACAAAGAAAACCAGATTGACGATATTGGAAGCTAAGTTCGATGCGAAACTTGATACCTGGCCTGTAAGCTGATTGACCGCGTTCGTAATATTTGCAGATGGTATACCAGCAGCATTGGCCTGATTTTGTAACAGCGTGATTAATTTTGAAAATTTATCTGGCACACTGTTCGTGAAGATCGTAATTGTGTGCGAAAACGAGAGCGCCTGCTGAATAAGCGAAAAAGTCAGTGCATAGCCAATCGCGCCCAGAAAAGCCAGCACGATCACATAAACAATCACCGTCGCCAGCACACGCGGAACCTTATACCCAATTAGCACATTGACTAACGGTGATAGCAAGAAAGCTATCGCCATTGATAGAAGCACAATAATGATCGTATCAAAGAACTTACCCGCGATATTCCAGACCACCCAAAGAATAATGCCCATACAGATGATACTAATCAAAATGTCGCGCCTGCGCTGCCAGTTTATGTGGTCCATGTCTTCGCCTTTCCCTTTACAAGATCACAGAGGGAAACCATTGCCTAATATATTTTTCTATTGTGACAGATTTCATCCAAAAGAACAAGATGGCATTGAAACTTTCTTGCATTGTTTTTCGTCATGCTGAATGGGAATATGTTACAGCACAGTCTAGATACTCAACCAAATGGGCTAATCGCCACCTATGCTAGTGTTAATTTCATCCTGGCTTTTCGTTGAGTTACTACAGTAGACTTAATGCTGCTTCTTGCCAGAAACAGCCTGAAAGAGGACACGTTCATCATAATGGTACACACGCTACTACTCTGGATTCTCGTAGGGCTTCTTGTCGGCTGGATGCTAGCCTTTGCGCTCCTGGCCTGCTCTCCAATCAGGGAAAAGCCCCCTGAGCATGAGGCGTCGGCTACGTTGCCAACCCAGGCAGCAGCGCAAAGACCACCATTACCAACGCAGATACCTGTGCGCTTGCTGACAAAGTTGCAAGCATTACCTGAAGATGTGGGATGGCGTAAATAAAAGCCGAGGCATGACGAATAAGCATGGTTCCAATAGCATGGCACCCACAAGGGGTGCCACTACATGTATGCCGCGCTGGAGGCGCACGTTATATGTAGTGACACCCCTTGTGGGTGCCATGCTCATCTCCTCGTTTCCTAAAACATTCTTGCGAATATCCCGTCGGCCAAGCTAGAGTTGTATCTTATCGGTGGGGCGCAATGGCCTGAACTCCGTACCATCGTTGATGAAGACGACACGACTGGCCCCGATATTGACAATCATATCTGGCTTGCCATCTCCATTGACATCCTTGAATGTAAGCGTCACAGGCGTCAGATTGTCGTTTGCTCCAAGCAGTGTTGGCCCAATGTACACCCGCGCCTTTGTCGCATCACCGCCAGGAAATTCGATAATTTCGATTTTACGATTAAGATTGATGGCGATAAAATGACTGGGATTACTGGGTGAATCGTCATGCCCGACAACCGCGTTTACCTGATAGGTGCGCGGCATACCGTATTCCAGATTGTTCTGCACACCCTGCCACCAGTTTGTCAGTGCGCTCAGGCCAACCCAGGCCAGGATCATGACAAGCATGATCACACCAACATAAATGAGCCAGTGCGGACGCGCCGCACGTTGCTTAACTGGCTTAACTGGTGGCTGAGTTGAAGGGGCTGGACGCCCTGGGCGAACCGGACGAGGCGACATCGTCAAGGCATCGCTATGGCGTGGCTCAATGCCGTCGGTATCTACGGCCCAATCGATTGGGCGTCGCCGACTGCTCTGATTTGTTGATACCGTCGGCATCTCCGCTGCTGTACGACGCGCTGGTGCGCTGGCACGTCGGTTGGTCGTGTTGGTCGTCGATGAACGCTCGTCGCGTGTCGTGTTCATCTGTACATCAGCAGTGGCACGTCCGCTCTCTCCATACACATCGCTATTGTAGCGACGCACGCTCGTAGGCAAGCGTGAAGGCCAGCTGTCATCATACAGCTCATCATCATAGCTCTCGCGCCTCATGCGCGGATTGGATTTCATAGCCCTCGCCCTGGCCTGATCCTGTGTGTGACTCTGCTCCACATCGTCACCGTCCTCTCAAAAAATTCGAGGGTAATCGAACATACATTCCAGAAATTACCCGAACTATACCACATGGCACAGAAAATGCCAATGCCTACAGAATGGTTGCCTACATCCATTAAGGAGACTTACCCATTGGAATATAGGAGCCGGTTCCACATCCTTGCCGTGTCCATATTTCCCAACGGAATTGCTACCGACACACGGAACGGACGCGGCAAATCGGTCCCTACAGTCAAACACAACCGGCACTTCCGGTTTTGCAACCTGGAAGTGCTGTTTTGCGGGAGCAGATGCTAATGGTATGAGAATCAGCCCCTTCGCCATGATCCCTCACAGTTAACGCTGTACCATCGCAAGTTCTTCAGGCATCACATTTACGTCTCACAAGACATTGACACTCTACCAGACGACGGGCCAGATGATGGGTATGATAGAGAAGCAAAATGAAACCGGAATAAAAAATGATCAACTTCCGTCCCTGTACATCCTGCATTTCGCCCTGACCGCCCGGAATTTCCTGGCACCGAGAAATGTATAGTTCCAAGTATTCTCTAAAAACAAGTTCTCTTTTCTCGTTTGCATGTATTTATACGTACAAACTCTGCAAAAGTAACAAAAAAAAAGCCGACTTTATGATATATTTTCCCATAAATCTGGCTGCCCAGGTTGCTGTTTTACTGTATTTTCAGCCCGTTTTCTCAATGTCGGACGATGTTCTTTGACTTGCCTATGCGTCTGCTTTATAAGGGCGTCTAAAGATGTTTCATGTTGTTCTATCGCGGCCAAATCCGCGCTATTCAACTCACCTTTAGTATGATTATCAATTATTTGCACAACGGCATCAAAAATCGAGGTACGTCGTATCTGTAACTCAGGCCAGTCACCCAGCAGCATTTCAAGTACCGCATCCTCGCAGCTTGCCAATGCTGCGTGCCGCTCCTTCATCATCTGTAACACCTCTGCCAACGGGATATGCTGCTGTGGCATAGCAGCCAGCTGTCGCATCATCCACGCCACAATCTCATCATGCAAACCTGCCAGCCAATCCCGTTGATAAAAACCCGCGCCCGCCTGATAGCTAATGTCGCTATCCACAATCCGGTGAGCGGCCAGCTGTAGCTCAGAACTACGATAACAATACAGTAGCGCATAGCTTTCACGCTCGGCCAGCCAGCCATGCTCACGAATGCATGCCCGCACTGCCTCAACATCAATCTGAGCCAGACGGGTCGCGGAGTCGTTATAGCGTGTCTCAAGCACCTGCAACAGGTCTGTGACGGCGAGTTGTTGATGGTAAATGATGATAGGAAAATGTTCGGCCAGACTGGCAAAGGCATCCTGAGCTTCGCGTGGCACAATCAAAAGAATGTCCGACCGTCCCTCAAGCTGGCGCAACTTCTGTATCTTGCGTTCCCGATAGGCGGGTGTCCAGAAACCGAGTATCTCGACATAGATGCGATAAGGAGAACGGGTCAGGGCGAAATCGGGGATGAAGATGCTCTGGTCAAGCAAGAGTGGTTCCGGCTCGCGCTCTAACTGCCAGCCATGCATAGTAGCCGAAGCTTCCGCGCTATGCGTGCGTGCTAACGCGCTAAAGGCTTCCGCGAATGACTGCTCAATACTGCTATCAAAAACGGCACTCTGGGTTGTCTCCGCGCTGCCATCAACACGTCCGCCATCAGGTTCCATCGTCTCAGCTCGCAGAAAGGCCAACAGGTGTGCATCCATTGCCAGAGTATAGCTGCGTTGCAGAAAATGCACTGTGGCTTCCGCGCTCACGATAACGGAACCCATTGCAGCCTGTTTTGTCTTACCGGAGCGTTTCCGCTCACGCTCATTGCTAGTCGCACCAGCCGCAACGCCGTAATCGAACAGGAGACGACACAGCCGCGCCAAGCGCAAGCCATATTGCTGCGCCGCGCCAGTCACCTCCTGTGGCCCATACAACGTCAACACAAGCCGCAACTCTGTAGGGACCGATTGATCGCGTCCGTCTCCGTTTCCCCCTTCATATGCCAGGTCATAATATACGCCAATTTTGCGTGCTAAAAAGCAGAGGCGTTTAATCACCGCGCCAATACCTGTGCCAACTCCCTGACCGCTATTACCGCGACTAAAAGCCGCACAGTCGATCACGAAACGCACACCTGATGCCTGCAACAGAGCCGCTTCAAAAGCCCACTGATTATACAGGAGCGCGACCTCTTGTGGCGTCGGTGCCAAATATGGAGGTCGCAGTTGAGGATGTAATCTTGTTTATTAAAGCTGTTTAAATCTTGGTTTTTGCCGGTTTTTTGACGAGGCTAT
>JAJZEJ010000277.1 GCA_021828635.1 Chloroflexota bacterium | reverse complement strand
GCATTGCTGGGATAAGCATAAGAAATGTGTTGTATATCGATAAGCGGCATATCCATCATGTTTTATATTCCTGTTTTTTGCTACGCGACCAGAGCGATTTTTTTACGAGAGCGGATGTGCGCCGAATATCAGTAATCAGAAAACGCACTATCCAACCTCGTTCACGTTTACGCGACAGAACAATGAATGTACGCATGTTCTGCTGGATAATGCGGTTCAGCAATCCATCAGGAAATGGGCGCACATTGTAGCCAAGTGTGCGTACAGCTATATTGGTTCCTAGATAGATGATCGTGACGACAGGTATCATAAGAAACCAGAGCGCGACGTAGATCATCAGTAGCCAGTAGGTGAGGAAGAAATTCACAAGATTGTTCACTAGTGGATAGAGTTGATGATGCCAGAATGCCGAGAGATGCAAGCGAGCGGCGATGGTGTTGATAATCGGTAGTGCGGCATGGTAGAAGGTATGAAACGGTTTGATAATCGTATTGACATGCAGACCTGCGAGGAAGAATCCAGCTATTAGAACGATAAAGAGAGCCAGAGCGCCGCACATAACGCCAATCAGGATCAGTGAGATATGGCGCAAGCGCAGGCGCATGGTATAGCCCAGGAAAAGGCCGCCCATTGCTTCCAGAGACATGAGAACAATGAAATTCGGCCCGATAGTCACACTAACCAGGAAGAAGCTGATACACATACCCATGATGCCGACGTAGAGGCCGCGCCGCAGCACCAGGATGGCAAAAATGACAAAGATGAGGCCACGAAAAATGTCGCCTCCAATGGGTAGATAGGTAGCGGTCAGTTGGAAAATCAGGGCTAGATCGGCCAGTAGCGCCCCTTCGGCAATCTCAATCGCGCTCAATCGGCGAAACATATTCTCTCCCGATGCTTACATTCACTTTATTGAGGATTGTACTCTCTCTGAGCCAGATGAACAATAGCTTTGTGTGCTAATGAGGAGGCACACAAGGGCTATTGTTCAGGACGGAGGTTGTAAGGTATCAATTCACCATGTCTATCATGCCCAATATAACCTAGTCAGTAACAGTCGTAGGTTGTACTTTGCTTTTGTCTATTGCATGATGGCTCTGCTGCCATATCGAGGGAAGCTGTGTCACAATCACGCCACCAATAATCAGCAGACCACTGATGAGCAGATCAAGGGTAACTGGCTCGTGCAAGAATATTGCGCCGCCGAGAACGCTAAATAGCGGTACGAGATAGAGGAATGCTCCGGCTTGTGCGCCAGGGAGACGCGCCACACCATAATTCCAGAGGATGGTAGCGATAATCGTACTGCCCACTGTTAGTAGCACGAGAGCTATCCATCCCGCCAAATCAAGATGAAGTCCCACGGAGAGCAGATCGGGAGGCCAGAGTGTTAGCAGTGGGATGGTGCCGATGATGGTGGTGATTGCTGTGCAGGTGAAGGCTCCATAACGCTGGCTGATCGGGCGCACAATAATTGTGTACAGCCCCCACATGATGGCTGAGAATAGCGTTAACCCCATGCCGATTACTGTGGTTATATGCAACATCGGACTAAGAAGCGTCCCGCCAACCAGCAGAGCTACACCCAGCAACGCTAGCACCAGACCACAAAGAATGCTCAATCGTAAGCGATCATGTAAGAGTAGCAGCGAGAATAGGGCAATCCAGAGTGGTTCGGTGGCGAGCAGCAATCCCGCCGTTCCCGCCGATATCCACTGCAATCCAAATGTTACGGCGGCATAGTAGCCGATAGTGCCGACCAGACCACCAGCAACGGCGAGTAGAAGATAGCGGCGCGACCAGCCTTCTTTCGTGCGCCGAAAGATGAATGGCAAAAAGAGCAAAGAGGCAAGAATAAAGCGTATGAGTAGAAAAGCGATTGGACTGAGTGATTGCAATAAATAGCGTGTAGCAACAGGGGCCAATCCCCAACATATTGCTGTGAGCAGCAATGCGCTCATCGCTAGCAAGACAGATGTTTTGGCTTTCATCATTTTGTCACTGTTCCCTTTGCATCTTGTTATTTATATTTGAACCACAAGTGTATGATACAATGTTCTGTTCTGGCTTGACTGCTATGCTAACGAAAAGAGGGAGAGATATGCTTTGCGTCGTTGCAGTTCTTACTCCTATGTCATAGAATTTTATGTCAGACTATTTGCTTGTCTATGCGTCATTGTTGGCGCAGCAACAAAGTCGGGAGAACACAATGACGAATTTAAGCTACATAGAGCAGCGCGAACAGGTTGTGCAGGCGACACAAATGCTGATTACTAGCGGCGTGCTGTCACATAGCGGGCATGGCAATTTGAGTGTGCGTGTACCTGGAAAAGATCAGATTTTGCTGACCTCGGTTGGGCATATCATGCATCTCAAGCCTGAGCAGTTGGTAGTTCTCACATTAGATGGCGAAGTGGTCGAGGGTCAGCTTGAGCCGGTGGCACGTGAGATTATCGGTATGCATACCAGCGTCTATCGGATGCGCAAGGATGTCAATGCGGTCATTCATACGCACTCTCCTCGTGTGACCAGCTTTGCGCTTGCGCATCAGCCGCTACCATGTGTCTACGAGGCATTCTTGCGCTGGGGTATTACCGAGGATATTCCGGTCGCGCAATGGGGGCCGCGTGGCTCACAAGAAGCCGTCGCGTATATCGTGGAGCAATTGCAGAATCATCCTACAGTTCCAGCTTTATTGTTAGCCAATCACGGACTACTAGCTTTCAGCCGCGATCCACTGGCGACGGCGCAACTGATTATAGCAATGGAAGAGGCTGCTGAGCTTATTCTCGATGCGCGTCACATTGGCGGTGAGCAACCTTTTCCGGCTGACGCACTGGAGCGGGAACGTCGCCACATGCAGCAGTTTGGCTCAGTGTAGTAGTCACTTGGCTTGGTGTCATCTCTGGCATTGCAGCAATTCGCGGACATTACGATATCAGATGAGCCAATCTTTGAGATAGATTGGCTCATTTAGTGCCTCTAAGCCCTAACTTATTGGTTATCTGGAAGATGGCTCTTAGAGAGTACTTAATATCTCAGCCCCTTGTTGAGTCACAATCACGGTATGTTCAAACTGTGCTGCCCATCCACCATCTTTTGTTCGTACAGTCCATCTATCTGCATCAACTTTTACTCGTGCAGACCTCTCTACCAGAATGGGTTCAATCGTAATCACCAAGCCTTCCGGCATTATTGGACCGGTCCCAGGACGACCAACACTTGGCACATCCGGCTGCTCGTGCATGGTATGGCCTAAACCATGTCCGATGTACTCGCGTATAACGTCAAAGCCTTGTGACCGAGCAACGCTTTGGATTGCGTATCCGATATCGCCGATGTGCTTTCCTGACCGTGCAGCTTGGATGCCTGCCATCATGGCATTCTGCGTTGTCTCAATGAGATGACGATGTTTGGGTGCAACTTTTCCAACTGCAATGGTGATCGTCGAATCACCAGCATAGCCATCTAGAAGCATCCCCGCATCAATACTGAGTACGTCCCCTATCTTCAACTTCTGTTTGCCCGGTACCCCATGAACGGCAACATCATTCACCGAGGTATTAATACAGCCTGGGAAGCCTTCTTCTGTCGCAAATACTGGTACTGCTCCCAATTGCGCAATATAGTCCATCGCATAGTCGTTCAGGTCGCCCGTTGTTACCCCTGGACGAGCCAGCGTTGCGAGGTTTTGTAACAGCTTCGCTGTAGCTTGATTTGCTCGCCGTAAACCTTCTCTCTCTGCTTGGGTGGTAATAACCAAATTCTTGTTCTCCTTTTGCAAAGACTTTTGAGTCTCTGGAAGAAGTATATCATCAAGGAGTCAGGTATACTACTGAACAAGTGAAGGCTGTAGACAGTAGAAGCGTGCATGCGCTATAATACCAACCCGTGACACCTATCATTCTGGTTGCCAGGAAGAGGACTGATGACATCACAGGGTACACGAAAAACAAGAACAGCCGCTAAAAACGCATCCAATGCTACTATACAAACGTTTACTCCCAATGCTCAGCAGGCCGCCGCTATCGCTCACACCGATGGACCAGCGGCCTTCATTGCTGCCGCCGGTACCGGCAAAACAGCGATTCTGGTACAGCGCCTGGTGCGTCTTGTGGCTGATGAGCATATTGCGCCTGAGACTATTTTGTGCGTGACTTTCACACGTGCCGCCGCCGATGAAATGGAGAAGCGTGCCACCAAAGCATTGCGTGCGCGTGGCATCGCGGCTAAAGATCTCAAAACGTTGCGCGTCATGACCTTTCATGGGTTGGGACATCTGATGTTGCGCGAAAAGTTGCAGTGGACACCACAGGAATTGAATACGCGCCTCATCAGTGGAGAGCCGCGCCAATGGCTGGCCGAAGATATTGTGCGTCCCTGGCGCAGTAATCGCACACGTGGCATGAACTGGGAAATTGATATACTTGCTGTTTTGCAGGCAGTAGATCGCGCCAAAGAAGAATTGAAGAAGCCAGAAGAGTCGCTGGACTTTTTTTGCACGTATCTTGGCGTCGAAGCAGAACTGGCCGCACGCTATCAGGATTTTTTTGTGCGCTACGAGCAGACCAAGCAGAAAGAGAAGCTCTACGATCTTTCTGACCTGATCTATGTTCCCTTGCTGTTACTTGAAAGTAGTCCCAAGTTTCGCAAAACGTGGCAGGGTCGCTATCAGTATTTGCAGGTCGATGAGACGCAGGATACCAATCCATCGCAGTATCGCCTGATCCAATATCTGGCCGCGCCAAAGCATAACGTCGTGGTGGTGGGCGATCCCGATCAGGCTATCTATCAATTTCGCGGAGCCAGCCCAGAAGCATCTATTCTCTCGTTCCGCACTATGTATCCCAAAGGCCACATTTATCGTATAGAGCTAAATTACCGCTCAACGCCACAGATACTTGAGGCCGCTAATAAGTTGATTGCGCACAACGAGATCACACCCGGTTTTGAGAAGACCTTGCGTGCCACACAAGCGGATGGTGCGCCTGTTGTCGTCACTGCCTACGAAGATCAGGAGGGCGAGGCCAATGGCATTGCTGAGCGTATTCGCACACTGACAAAACTCTGGCGAGAGCAG
>JAJZEJ010000207.1 GCA_021828635.1 Chloroflexota bacterium | reverse complement strand
ATCTGCGACTATCGCCACAGACCTGGACACGCCGGCGGAACACTGTGCGGTGTTGCGCCGTCTGGGTCTGCTTTATCATGAGCAAGAGAAGTATGCATTGGCACTCGAATATTGGGTACACGCGCTGGCACTTGATCAGCGGCTTGGGCATCCTGCTCGTCAATACCTGCAACAGCGTGTCGATGACCTGGTGCAGATGCATCAACTTGAGGATACCTACCGCGAATACTGCAAACGTCACGATCTGGCGTAACGCTCTTTTACCGCAATCCTCATAATTTTCGTGGCCTGTGTAGGAACCGGTTCACCGCATCAATCACGCCAGTGCTTGGGAATCGAGGTGCTTAGGCCATACGGACGCGATAAATCGGTCCCTACATCAACTAACGGCTCTGATAAAGGAGCGCGGCACTTGGCGCAACATAGACACGATCTCCATCAGAGAGCGAAAGGCGATCAATCCGATTGCCCTGATAGACCAGACCGTTCACACTATCCGCGTCTTCAATCACCCATACGCCATTCTCCTGCTGAATTTTGGCGTGCATACGTGAGACACGCTGATTAGGAATCTGCACATCGGTGCCGGAGAGACGCCCAACCGTCATAACCGGTTTGTTTAGTGAGTACTCTTTGATGATGCGACCATCGAGTTCGACAAGGATGCGTGCATCTTTATCAAGCGGCTTGTGTTTCATATTATATTGCTGTTGCTGCTGTTGTTGGCGACCCTGGCGTAATGCAGGATTATCGGCGGGAGCAACGACCACACGATCTTGCAATTTAGGTATATCAATATAAGCGGAACGAAGAATAGACTTATCACCTTCGCGTTCACTATTATAACGATTCTGCTCCTCCAGCAGTCCGGCGAAGATACCACCTTTGCGCTTCAAATCTTTGAACGTGCCTTGTTCCACGATGCGCCCATCCTTGAGGACGATAACCTCATCAACATTGCCCAATGTACTGAGGCGATGTGAGATCATCAGCACAGTGCGCCCGACCACCAGTTTATCCAGAGCGTGCATCACTTCAGCTTCAGATTCTACATCCAGGCTGGCGGTTGGCTCATCCAACACGAGAATAGGAGCATCACGCAAGATAGCGCGAGCGATAGCCAGGCGTTGACGTTGCCCACCGGAGAGGTCGCGGCCCTGCTCGCGTAGCACGCGATCATAGCCGCCAAGCTTTTCGAGAATAACAGTGTGAATATTGGCTTTTTTAGCGGCATCAATAACCTCCGCCTCACTGGCTCCAGGTCGCCCAATCTCAATATTCTCGCGGATGCTTCCCTCGAACAGTACCGATTCTTGCAGTACCATACTCACGTTCTGGCGCAGAATACGCAATGGATACATACGGTTATCGGCCCCATCCAGACGCACAGAGCCGCCTTGAATTTCATAGAAGCGCGGAATAAGCTTGACCAGCGTGGTTTTGCCGCCGCCAGAGAGTCCCACCAGGGCTACTTTCTTGCCAGCAGGAATGTGCAGGTTGATACCTTTAAGGACCGGATGATTGGCATTGTAGCTAAAAGTGACGTTTTCAAACTCGATATCGCCACGCAATTTTTCCCGACCATGATAAGTCCCTGCGTAGTCCATGACCTCTGGAGCTTCGTCGAGTACCTCTTGAATGCGCTCTGCCCCTGCGGCTGCATTGGTTCCCACATTCGTTAGCTTCGATAGGTCTTTCATCGGCTGGAACAGATTATTGACGTTGCCAATGAAGACGGCTACGGTGCCAACGGTGATGGTAAATTTGGGGATATCGAGGAAAGGCAGAGGATGAAAGTTATTGCCAACTGAAACATAGTAGCCGACGCCGGTGATAACAGCCGTACCTATGGCGACCAGGAAGGTCACAAGCGGCGTAAATTGCGCTTGCATCCCACCCGCTCGCATGCCAGCCTTGCGTGTCTTTTCAGAATATTTGTCGAAGCGTAGGGCTTCGCGGTCTTCCAGGGTGAAAGCTTTGAGGACGGTGATGGCTCCTATGTCTTCGACAGCAACATTAGCAACCTCGCCTGCTGCCTTCGCGGCCTTTTTGCTGGCCGCTTTGATGCTACGTGTGTAAGTAAAGACGACTAAAAAAAGAGCTGGCACGATGATGATAGAAAGTTCTGTAAATGGTATGCTGAGCGAGAGCATAACAATAATGGCGCTAACAAGTGTTAAGATGCCACCAAGTAGATCGACGAGGCCATCTGTCACCAGCTTTTCGATGTCGCTAATGTTACCGGTGACGCGCTGGACAAGATCGCCTTTTTTCTGCTTGCCATGCCAGTCTAGCGAAAGCCGTTCCAGATGGCCGAAGAGTTGTTTGCGCAGGCGTGCCGAGAGGTTCTGCGCGATTCTGGAGGCGGCGAACTGCTGAAACCAGGAGAGCAGACCGGTGACAATGCCAAGAACAACCAGAGCTAGCGCCGAGAAGATCAGCACACCCGCAACGGTATGTACTTCGTTGGAATGCAACCCTTGTCTTGAACCAAAGCGGTCAAAGAAGGTGATGATGCCGTCTAATGGACCAACGTTTGGATCCAGGTGGGCCGTCACTTTGTCCAGCATGAATTTACCGGAGAAGAGCAAACCCTGAGCAACTACCACCTGTACCATAGAGGCGAGCATGACGAGTATGACGAGAAAACGATAGCCGTGTAGATTTTTGTAAAGAAAGCGAAACAGCATAGCTATTCCCTCCCTGCCGTGTCGGCTAGACAGGCGGCAATTTCCTGTAATTGTTGTTCAACCAGTGTTACCAGGGCGCTATCGGCCTGGGGAACACCGCGAAAACCAGGGAACGAATTGACATCTACGATGACGGGGCCATGTGTGGTCAATAAGAGATCGACTCCGTAAAGACGTAGATTGAAGACACGTCCGATCTCACGGGTGATATGCAGCCAATCGGCGGGCAGTTTCTCAGGTGGAATGGGATGGTCCTCTTTGGGTGCTTGCGGATCAAGTGGCGTGCGACGGCGTGCGGCGTAGATATGCTGGTCAATCACCCACAATTTGATATCCCAACCATCACCGGCAGCGAACTCTTGTAATATGATCGGTTCCTCGTCCCATTGTGGACTGAGCGCCTGTAGTTCCGCTAATGAATTGACTTTTGCCACCAGATCGCCGCGATGGCTATAGCTACTTTTTACAATCAGTGGTAGTGGTAGGGCTGTCAATTGTGTTGGTTGGGTGAGTGCCTCGTGAAGTGTGGTGAAAGACCAGGTGTTCGGCCAGGGTAGGTGAGCCTCGTTCATGCGTTGTGTCATCAAGGCGCGATCCTGGCAAGCAATCGATGAGGCCCAGCTATTGACGACACGCGCTCCATGTTCTTCTAGAGAGTGAGCCAGAGCCAGAGCCTGGGGAGCATGTGATTTCAGCAGGTAGAGATCGGCTTGAGGATACTGTGCTTCCTGGGCCATTGCTTCATCAGCACTGAGGTTGCGTATATCGAGCATCCGTACTGTATGTGTTGCGCTCAAGCGATGTAGGGCCACGGCGATTACGGGGTGATTTGGTGTCTCTGGATTGTCCATAATCAGGCATATCTGCATGGTTACTTATCCTTTAAGATGAGATACGAGAACACAAATTTAACAAAGGTGACATGTTTTTATCCATTGTGGATGATGCGTAATCTTGTATAGACGTAATCGATGTTGATACAGCATTATGATCTCTGTGAATGCGACGCTGCTGATTACGACGCGCTTGTGCCTCACGTTGCATTTCAGCGCGTTTGACTGCGTGCAAGATGTATTCAGCAATACGTATAACTGCACGTGGCACGCCGCTGAAGCTGGGAAAATCGTTGATGTCCAGTACCGCGTAACCCTGTGGTGTCTCAACAACATCGATGCCATAGATATCAAGGCCAAAGATGCGACCAACATCAAGCGCGAGCTTGCGCAAGGGGAGTGTGAGCGGAATGAATTTCTCCTGTACAGTACCATGTAGAGGGGATGTTTTGGCAATTGCGGCGTAGACCTCGCGTCCGGTCACATAGACTTTGATATCGAAGCCGGCGTTTTCGGCATAATGTTGTGCCAGAAAAAAGCTCTCATGCTGCTCAATGACTTCCATGATCGCCAGTTCTGCGGGGCTGTTCAAACGATAGATGCTTTTGCACGAGCTACCGTTGCTTGGCTTAACGACGAGTGGATAATCCTCTGCTGGTATCTGGGCCAACAAACGGGGGTGAGCAACGAAATAGGTTAAAGGCATGGGCAGTCTATGGGCGTGAGCGAAAGCTGCGGCCACCGCTTTATCTCTCACCAGCCGGATTGCGCGTGAGTTGTTGATCGTTGGAATGCCAACCGCTTCTGCTGCCTCTAAAATGCTCAGGCCAGGGCCGTCGGCGATGGCTTTAAGGACATAGGCATCGTAGCCCTGGTTGCTGAGCGTCGATAAGCAGGTCACAGTCTCCTGTGGCTCTAAAATATCTATTGTATGCCCCCATTGCTGCAATTGATCAGCCACGACCATAGGCATAGGGTCGTGGCGATAGTGTTCCTCAACAATGAAGCAGAAACGCATATGGATTTCCTTCCGTTTATGTTATGAATATCGGGAGGTCGCTTGTTGTTTTTGTTACTTCTAAATATAGCAGCACACACGGCTGAGTACTATTCACTAGTTCACAATGCTACTATGGAATAGCTAGCAAGATGAGCTTGAAAATTGGACAAACTATATCATATTTACAGTCAATATGGAAGGGTTCTGACTTTTTTATTTGATCCTTACAATGGGGATTGCCATCCAAAAATGGCACCCACAAGGGATGCCACTCCATATAACGTGCAGTTCCGTCGCGGGCTGCGGATAAACATGTAGTGGTATCCCTTCTGAGTCCTAAGTCCATTGTTATGCGTTGCTATGTGGCATTATGCGCCAGATTCTTATTGCTCGGAGGCATGGCGAAGCAAACGGGAAAGCCAGTTTGAGCGTCCACCTGAACGCCCGCCTTCTGATTGATTAGTGCCAAAGAGTAAGGCTTGTTGAGAAGTTTCCAGTGGAGTGAGAATGTTGAGCGAGCCAGTTTTGGGCGTAACCGCTTCTATGCGTGGAGTCGTGGTCGTTTGTTGTCCTCT
>JAJZEJ010000564.1 GCA_021828635.1 Chloroflexota bacterium | reverse complement strand
CAGGTGTAGCATAGTCCTCAGCCAGCACACACCTCCTTGTGATGTAAAAGTGCCACACACACGCCCTGTGGTTTCAACTCTGTGTGGTCGGCAGAAGGCATTGCATAATGCCTCTGTAGTATGACACCCACAAGGGATGTCACTACATATATCAGATCATGGTGAGGTGGCTTTCTGTAGTGACATTCCTTGTGAGTGTCAGGATAGTGCTACAAGTTTATGATACATTCTTCTTTTCGCAATGCTTACAAAAGGATAGTGCAGGCTTTATGGTGAGAACGAGAGAATCAGTTATGACAGAGCAAATAGAACAGCAAGATGCTCTCCTAGACAAAGCCGCTCAAGGCAATGAAGCCGGGGACGGCAATGGTAATGGCAATGGCAATGGTAATGGTAAAAGGACAGCGAACGGTGATGGCAGTGATGGGTATGGTGGGCAGAATATTCAGATTCTCGAAGGGTTGGAAGCGGTACGTGTGCGCCCTGGTATGTATATCGGTGCAACCGACCAGCGTGGCCTGCATCATCTGATTCAAGAGGTTGTGGATAATAGCATCGATGAAGTCATGGCTGGCTGGGCTGATACCGTGCGTGTCATCATTCACGCCGATAGCTCCGTCACTATTGAGGATAATGGGCGTGGCATTCCGGTCGATGAGCATCATCAGCGTCCCGGCCTTTCCACACTAGAAGTGGTCATGACCGTGCTACATGCCGGTGGCAAGTTTGGCGGCGGCGGCTATCAGATCAGTAGTGGTCTGCACGGTGTCGGCGTCTCGGTTGTCAACGCGCTTGCAGAGTGGTGCGTGGTAGAGGTCAAGCGTGAAGGTCATATCTGGCGACAACGCTACGAGAAGGGTCTACCTACCACTCCTCTGGAAGATGTGGGATTGACCGAGGAACGTGGCACCAAAACAACGTTCCTGGCCGATCTGACTGTCATGGAGACACGCGATTATAGCTTTGAAACGCTGACACAGCGTTTCCGCGAGATGGCCTATCTCAATCGCGGGATGACGATCAGCCTGAGCGATGAGCGCACCGACCGCGAGCAGACCTTCTACTTCGAGGGTGGTCTAGTCTCGTTTGTGCGTTATCTCAATAAGAATCGTAATACGATTCAGGCACGGCCCATCAGCACCATCCGCGACATAGATAACGTCAAAGTTGAGGTTGCGGTACAGTATAATGATAGCTGGTCGTCAACCGAGTTTTCCTTTGCCAATGGCATTAATACGGTTGATGGCGGCATGCACATCACCGGTTTTCGCAGCGCCTTGACGCGCACACTCAATGACTATGCACGTAAATACAACATCCTTAAAGAGAAAGATGGCAATCTGACCGGCGACGATGTGCGCCAGGGTCTGACCGCCGTGGTGAGTGTCAAGATACCCAATCCACAGTTTGAGGCGCAAACCAAATCGAAGCTGAACAATGCTGAGGTGCGCCCCATCGTCGAAGCAGTCACTGCCGATATGCTCAATCGCTATCTGGAGGAGACGCCGAACGAGGCAAAATCTATCATTGAGAAATGTCTGCTCTCGGCCCGCGCCCGCGAAGCAGCGCGGGCTGCCCGCGAGCTGGTGCAGCGCAAAAACGCTCTGGATACCACGCTCCCCGGCAAACTAGCCGATTGTAGCGAGCGCCGCCCCGACCGTTGCGAATTGTACCTCGTGGAAGGAGATTCGGCGGGTGGTTGTTTCTCTGGTGATACCCTTATTGCGCTGGCTGATGGACGTTCAGTCAGTTTCAAGAATCTGGTTCAGGAACAAGCCGAGGGAAAAGAACACTTTGGCTACACCATTCGCAAAGATGGCACAATTGGGCTTGAACGACTCATTCATGCTCGCATGACGAAAGCCGAAGCGAAAGTAATTCGGGTAACATTGGATAATGGAGAATCCATTGTTTGCACGCCTGACCATCGCTTTATGTTGCGTGATGGAAGTTACAAAGAAGCCGCGCAACTTAGCCCGGATGATTCGTTGATGCCTTTATACCGCAAGCTTTCTGACATGAAAGAGCCAGGAATAACGATCCAGGGTTATGAGATGGTAAAAGACCCTCGCTCCATCTGGTGGCTCTTTACCCATAAACTAGCTGATTGGTATAATCACTGGCAAGGTGTTTATGCAGAGTCAGATGGAGATCATTGCCATCACATCGATTTTAACAAGCTCAACAATAATCCGACGAATCTCAAACGACTCTCCGCTCAGGAGCATCTTGAGCTACACCGAAAACATGTTAGGCATACACTGCATCGTGCAGACGTGATTGAAAAGTGCCGTGAATTGCGTCAAAGCAAAGAATTTCGAGTTGCGATGAGTGAGCGGATGAGCCAGCCAGAAATGAGAACCGCCCTCTCTGCACGAGCTACCCAACAATGGGAAAATGCAGACTACAAGGTATACATGACAGAGAAATGGCTTGAGTTTTACCATACTAATGATGTATATCGTGAAGAAGTACATACACGACTTAATCAAGCACAGCAGGAATACTGGAGCGATGAGACAAATCGTCTCGCACAAGCCGAACGTGTACGCACTCATTTCATAAACAACCCTGCGGCCCGCAAGGCGTATTCTCAACGAGCAAAAACGCAGTGGCAAGAAGAGGATTTACTGGCTTGGCGGAGTGAAAAGACACAGCAACAATGGAAACCGGAATTCCGTGCAAAGCGGCAAACGGCCTTACATCAAACCTACTATAACAAAACTATGGCGGCATTGAAGCAGTTTGAGATAGAAGGCATACTCGATGTTGATGCTTACCATGCCTATCGTCGCTCTACCCATGATTCGTCAATTCTACGTTTTGACAAATTTTGCTTACGCTACTTTGAGGGTGACGAGACACTTGCACGCGAAGCTGTTGCTTTGTACAATCATAAGATTGTGTCTATTGAGCCATTAGAAAAGACAGTAGACGTGTACGACGTTGAGGTTCCAGGTACGCACAATTTCGCACTAGCAAGTGGCATATTCGTCCATAATAGTGCAAAGCAAGGGCGTGACCGGCATTTCCAGGCTATTCTGCCATTGCGTGGCAAAATCCTCAATGTGGAACGCGCACGCATCGATAAGATGCTCGAAAACGCCGAGATCAAGAATATCATCACGGCTACCGGTGTCGGGATCGGCGAGCAGTTTAACATCGCTCGCTTACGCTATGGGCGCATCGTGATTATGTGCGATGCCGACGTTGACGGCGCACACATTCGTACCCTCTTGCTGACCTTCTTCTTCCGCCATATGCCACTGTTGATCGAGGGCGGCCATCTCTACATCGCGCAACCGCCGTTGTATCACGTCAAGATGGGCAAGCAGGTCCACTTTGTCTATACGGAAGAGGAACGCGACAAGCTGATTGAGGAGTACAAAGCCAGTCATAATGGCAAGGAGCCAGAGGTTGGCCGCTACAAAGGTCTCGGTGAGATGAACCCTGAGACGCTATGGGAGACCACGATGGACCCCGCCCAGCGTACCATCCTGCAAGTGAGGGTCGAGGAGGCGCTGGAAGCCGATAAAACCTTCAACATGCTGATGGGCGATGAGGTCGCGCCACGCCGCCGCTTCATCGAGAGCCACGCCAAGAGTGCCAACCTGGATATATAGAGATAGAGACCAATGTAAATTCTCACAAATGTTCGGCCTGCTCAACCTTTATGGTAGCAGGCCAATTTGTTTTTGAATATTCTAATCTTCATCAATCATAAACAAACTTTGCTTTAGTAGAACTATTGGACAATTTACAAGTTTTATTATAGCAGTGTTATAATATTACAATCTAGTCTCTTGATACTGGACAATGTAGAGCTTATGTTCTACAATAGTAATTGTAATTGCGTAATACTTATGAATAGGTATCTCTGGTGTTACGCTCGTCGTAGGAATGATGTATGGATAAGTTAAAGCACTCCTTTTATGAGCTAGAATTTAAAGTTGCTTTCTATGAGAAAGGGGGAAATGAGTTTCAAGATTTTTTCTCTGAAATAATGGAGAAGTGCCATCCGAGTGATTTTCTGCGTGTCTGTCCCTGGGGAAATGTTGGAGATAGAAAGAATGATGGCTATTTACGTTCGAAGAGAACATTATTTCAAGTCTACGCTCCTAATGAGATGAGTGCTTCCGAAGCAATCACTAAAATTCATACGGACTTCTACGGGGCGCTACCTTATTGGCAGAAATACTTTGATAAATGGGTATTTGTTCATAACTCCAGGAAAGGTCTTGGCCCAGATATCACAGCAGGACTTTTAGAGTTAGGCAACTGTCATGAACATGTGACGGTGAAATGGTGGGGATTTGAGGAGTTACGAATGAATGTATTCTCATTAAATGAAGTTGACCTAGCTTCACTTCTAGGTTCGGCTCCCTCAAATAAAGATATGTTTGATGTGAGGTATGAAAATGTTAAAGAGGTTTTGAGCCATATAGCAAAGGCTGAACCATCTTTATCACAGGATTTTCGGCCTGTCCCACCTGAAAAATTGAAATTCAATCGTTTGTCTGAAGGGGTGCGCGTTTTACTTATTGCAGGTATGCAGAAGGCTGATCTAGTGGGAAATTTCTTTACCGATCATTATAATCCTCTCTATGGAGATGAGATTGCTACGGCTTTCAAAAAAGAGTATAACAGATATAGGCATCTAGAGATGGATTCCGATCTCATATTTCGTGAGCTACAAGAGTTCACTGGGGGATCTAATCAAGAAACTCCAACGGATCAGGCATCTGTTCTTGCGGTACTCGCGTACCTCTTTGAACAATGCGAGATTTTCGAGCGGCCCCCGGTAGAGGTATTGCTATGATTCTTCCTACTAAACGGCTTGGCATTGAACGTGCTATGCTTACAATCGGCGCAGAAATACTTGGGCTTCTCACTGAGCCAAAGACAATATCACGCCTCTGGGATGAACTGAGGCGTGTGACGAATGAACGTTCGTCAACACGGATAGTAAATTATGACTGGTTCGTGTTGACATTGGATCTCCTTTATATGTTAGGTGCTTTAGAAATGGATCACGGTAGAATACGGAGGACAAACCAGTGATCTATCGTATATACAGTGATATGCCTACCTTCAAGAATCTCC
>JAJZEJ010000528.1 GCA_021828635.1 Chloroflexota bacterium | reverse complement strand
TGCGGATTGAAGGTAGGAGCGGCTTTGACGATGGTGCCTTGCGGCATACAGGCCAGCAGAAAGGCTTCCAGTACGGCAGAGAGCTGATTTTTGCCCGACTGGCGGGCCATCATAACGGTGAAGATTCTGCCATGTCCGCCACAGATAGAGGCCAGAATAGCCTCGGCAATCTGCTGTTGGTAGGTATAGACCGGATGACCTAGAATATGGCGTGCGAAGAGTGTGATAGCGGAAGGAGAAAACTTTTTCATGTTTTTTCACGAGGTGGGCTGATGGGGGAGACGATGCGTGAGTTACTAGCTCGCTTGCTTGATAGTGTAGCATAGATCGGCGAGAAAAACAAGAGGATAAATGAGGGGATGGGGGATGGGGTGTGAAGGAAACATAGCAACGTGGGTGCGTACGCCCACGTTGCTATGTTTCCTTCACACCTAAATTCTTCATCATCACGTATACTTTGCTAGCTTTTCTAGCAGAACCTCGATTTTGAAGGGCTTGGTGAGAAAATCATCCGCACCGGCTGCTGGAGCCTCTTTGCCCAGACTGGGATGAGCAGAAAACATAATAATGGGTATGCTGCGCGTATGCTCCTGGCTTTTCAACTGGCGCGTGATCTCTCGACCATCTTTACCGGAAAGCAACATATCGAGCAGAATGACATCCGGCGCATTACCGACAAGGGTCGTCTCTACTGCTTCTCCTCTATCTAATAGTGTTACAGCATAACCCTCCTCTTCCAGTAATAACTGCATAGCGTAGATGATACCGGGATCATCATCGACCACAAGAACTTTCTTTTTGCTACACACGTACACTGACTCCTCCTAAAAACTACCCTTTCAATGGTAACGCAAAGTAAAATGTCGAGCCTTCTCCTCGGCGGCTCTCAACCCACATATGTCCCTGATGGGATTTAATAATCTCACTGGAGATATAGAGACCAATACCCAGCCCAGGGAAGGTCTTCTCTACCGGCCCCGTCACCTGATAAAAGCGTTCAAAAATCCTCTGCTGATCCACCTCATCGATGCCAATACCGAAGTCTTGCACGCCCACAATAGCATACTCCTGGTCAGTACATAGACGCACAACCACATCGCTACCTGGAGACGAATATTTCACGGCATTGGTCAATAGATTGATCAACACCTGCCCGATACGATAGCGATCAGCGAAGACCCGCACCTCGGCAGAAGGTTCATAGCGAATAGAATGGGTCGCCTGGGTGCCACGCAAATTGTCGATAGTCTCCTGTGCTAGACGGCTTAACTCAAAAGTTTCCTTACGCAGGAGCAATTTGCCAATCTGGATTCTGGAAACATCCAGCATATCATTAATCAGTTCTGTTAGTGTATTGATTTGCGCCTCAATTTTGCCAAGATACTCCAGATACTGATCTTCGCCATTTTTGCGAAAACGTCGTTGCAAGACACCCATGAAAATTTTTAGACTGGTCAACGGTGTCTTCAATTCATGGCTGGCCATTGCGATAAACTCGTCTTTCCGCCGTTCCGCCTCCTTCTGCTCAGTTAAGTCATGAATGATTGTGATGGCAAATAACACTTTGCCTCTAGCATCTGTAACAGGCCGTGATTGCACAATCGCCCAATGCTGCTCGCCCGTCGATTTGCTAGTAGAGTGGATAACAGCCCTGGCTTCTGGTTCACCAGCCAGCACCCGGCAACCAGGGAGACTACCAGTACCTAAAACCTGTCGCTTCTCATCAACCATTTCAAAGTGGCCGAGAATCTCTTTCCATGAATCATGCAGTAGAGTTTCCACACTCTCATAGTCCAGAACATCAGCGGCGGCCTTGTTGGCATACAGCAGGTAGCCAGCTTCATCCTGTACCATGATACCGTCCGCGACACCCGACAGAATAGCCTCTAATTTATCTTTTGCAACGCGCAACTCCTGCTCGTCCTGCACCCTTTTAGTGATGTCACGATAACTGGCAACAATCGCATGTATATCAGGATCATGCAAATAATTCATTGCGTGTATATCAATCCAACACCACGAACCATCACGACATAACATACGCCCCTGGATGCTCACGTTGAGTCCAGCTTTCCGCACAAATTCCCGAAAATGCTGTTTGGTGTATTCCAGATCATCAGGGTGTACTAGCTCAAATATACTATGACCAAGACAGTCCTGCGGCTGATAACCCAACAAGGTTTCAACAGAGGAACTGATATAGCGTATGATCGCCTGTTCATCAAGCATCACAATAACATCTGAGCTTCTCTCGATCATTAAACGAAAGCGTTTTTCACTCTCTTGCAGCCTGAGTTCCGCCAGCTTCCACTCGGTAATATTCTCGTGCGCAACAATTATATAGACGCTATCACAGGCTACAAAGCGCCTCACATTCAGTTGAAACCAGAGAGGACGTTCAGCACTATAACATGGGTACTCCAGCATGAATGTATCTCGCTTGCAATCAAGCACGTTACGAATACCATGCGCAACAATACGCGCTAATGATGCCTCACCACCAATAGCATTATCACATATCTCTAAGTAGTTTGAACCAACCCCGCTATCTGAAGACTGCATATGATTTATTTGTGCAAAGCGATGCCATGACTCATTAACTGTCACAATCGTACCACGCTCATCCAAAATGGCAATATGTGCTGAAAGAGCATCGATCACACTTTTCAACAATGCTAGGTTGCCATATGGCAAGATACGCGCTGCTGACTCCGCATTCATGGAACTTGCCTTTCTACCTTACATCCAAAACAAAACATCTCTATGCATCTCTTCATACTCTTGCAATTCTTAGTAGGCATAGTATAACACAAGATATTGATAAAGAAAAACTGATCTATATCGTAAATATATTTTCTTACCGTATTTTTTATTTACCGCATACTACTATCTAAATAACCGCGCGATAGGAGCACTTATTTGCCTGCTGCTCTTGCCACTCCTCTGTATGCTATGCTTAGGACGTATCGGTTATAATTATTGTCTTGTAGCAACTGAGGAGACGAATTTGCGGAACAACTATGATGCCGTCGTCGTTGGGTCAGGACCAAACGGATTGGCGGCTGCTGTGGCACTGGCGCAAGCCGGACACTCGGTCTGCGTTTTTGAGGCTAAAGAGACGATTGGCGGTGGGGCGCGTTCAATGGCATTGACGCTGCCCGGTTTCTTGCATGATATCTGTTCCGCTATTCACCCATTGGGCATGGGATCGCCCTTCATGCGCACCTTACCATTAGAGCAATACGGTGTGAGCTGGATTCAGCCACCGATGCCATTGGCGCACCCTCTTGATGATGGCTCCGCTGTCCTGTTGGCGCGTTCCATCGAAGAGACGGCAGAGACACTGAGTTGCTGCGAGGATGCACGCGCTTACCGACAGATTATGACGCCGCTCGTCGCCGACTGGCCCATGCTCGCCGAGGCATTTCTGGGACCACTGCGCCCACAATCAATGCGCCATCCACTCGCGCTATCCCGCTTTGGCCTCAAAGCACTGCGTTCAGCGCGTGGACTGGCTCGCCAGCTTTTCAGAGGTGAGCGCACACGCGCATTATTTGCTGGTCTATCCGCACATTCTATGCTCCCAATGGAACAACCGCCCAGTGCGGCTTTCGGCTTGATGCTGGCAATAGCAGGCCACGCGCTCGGCTGGCCCATTCCACGCGGTGGCTCACAGCAGATAGTTGAAGCACTGGCGGCCTATCTACGTTCGTTAGGTGGTGAGATCGTCACAGGTGTAGAGGTAAAGAATTTACGGCAGTTGCCGACCTCGCATGTTGTACTATGTGACATCACACCGCGCCAACTGGTACGTATTGCCGGAGAGCAATTGCCGGAGAGCTATCAACGCGCCTTACTGCGCTATCGCTATGGTCCTGGTGCCTTCAAAATTGATTACGCGCTCGATGGGCCAATACCCTGGAAAGCGCCTGAGTGCCTGCTAGCGGGTACCGTTCACCTGGGTTGGTCGCTAGAAGAGATTGCGCTGTCAGAGCGGCAAATCTGGCATGGTGAGCCACCAACGCGCCCCTATGTGTTGATAGCTCAGCAGAGCCTCTTCGACCCGACACGCGCCCCACAGGGGAAGCAGACCGTGTGGGCCTATTGCCACGTTCCCAATGGCTGCACCTTCGATATGAAGGAACGAATCGAGGAGCAGATTGAACGCTTCGCGCCGGGTTTTCGTGAGCGCATTCTGGCACGCCATGTCACCACTCCAGCACAGTTAGAAGCATACAACGCTAACTATATCGGCGGCGACATCAATGGCGGCGCATCTGACCTGCTCCAACTCTTTACGCGCCCATTGCCACGTATCATACCATACAGCACACCCAACGAGCGCATCTATATTTGCTCATCCTCGACCCCTCCCGGTGGTGGCGTGCATGGTATGTGTGGCTACTATGCCGCCCAAGCCGCCTTGCGATATTTGCGGAAACCGAACCGGTAGGAGCGTGATGAATTACGCCCGGTTTTGCGCCATGTTCAGGGCTAATGTGGTGAGAGTGCGCACGCCAACGCCGGTACCGCCTTTTTCCTGATAGGGCTTCCTACCTTCGACGTAGCTGGTGCCGGCAATATCGAGATGCGCCCACTGCGCCTCACCAACAAAGTTTTCTAGAATCTTAGCGGCAGTGACAGAGGAAGCACCTCGACCACCGGTCTGCTTAATATCGGCAATCTCGCTCCTGATCTGCTCACGATACTCGTCGTCGAGCGGCATGGGCCAGTATTTTTCGCCCGCAAACTGTCCGGCGTTGATAATCTGCTGCGTCAACTGCTCATCATTGCAGAACAGGCCGGTCATGGTATTGCCAAGCGCGACGACGATGCCACCTGTGAGCGTGGCAAGATCAATGATCGGCGATAATCCTTCTTTCACGGCGTAGGAGAGTGCGTCGGCCAGAATTAAACGACCCTCGGCATCAGTATTGACGATCTCGATGGTCTTGCCATTCATAATACGCAGGATGTCGCCGGGGTGATAGGCGGAACCGTCGGGCATATTCTCACAGGTGGGTACGATGCCGGTCACATTGATCTGCGGTTTGAGCGCAGCAATAGCCTGCATAGCCCCGATAACAGCGGCGGCACCCCCCATATCGCCC
>JAJZEJ010000082.1 GCA_021828635.1 Chloroflexota bacterium | reverse complement strand
ATACTCCGGTTGAGTAAGATGACCTTCACGGCCTTCCAGCAGAGTACACTCTGCCCGCAGTTCGTTACCTGGGTTATTCCGCAAATTGAGAATGCGTTAGGCAATGGTAACGAGCAACTCGGTGTGGAAATGTTCATCACCGGCGGATTCAACATTCGCACTACTATCGACGCCAAAATTGAGCAGTACGTCGAAGCGGCAGTAACTCGCCATCTTACTCAACCGGAGTATCAGCCATTTACAGGCGGCTATGGCCCTCTTAATACAGTTAATAATGTCAACGACGCTGCTGTTGTTGTCATGAGTGCCAAGACAGGCGAGATCATCGCAATGGATGGTAGCTCGAACTACTACTCGACCAATCCCCTCATTGATGGGCAGTATAATGTGGCTACCGATGGCCTGGGTCGCCAACCTGGCTCAACCTTCAAAATCTTCGACTACGTGACGGCCTTCGAGATGGGTTGGTATCCAGGAATGGTCTTGCCCGATATCAAAACATACTTTCCGAATGGTGGTGGTAGTAGCATTGCTAACGCCTATGTGCCACCTGACTATGGTAATCAATATAGTGGCAGAAATCTCACTATTCGTGTTGCAACGGCGGATTCGATCAATGTACCAGCCGTCAAGACCGTAGAGTTCGCAGGTGTTGACAACGTGATCAATACGGCGCGTCGCTTTGGCGTAACTGGCATCGATAATGAATTGGCGCTGGTCAACCAGCAGCGTAAGGCTAAGAACGAGCCTCCGCTAACGACGAATGGGTTCTACGGTCCCTCGCTAGCATTAGGGTCGGCGCAAGTCCCGTTAATTCAAATGGTCGGAGCCTACCAGACGCTGGCGAATCAGGGGATGCGCATCCCGCCACATAGCATTCTGGATGTGTGGGATAATTACGGCAATCATCTGTATCACTATGACCCGACGCATCCCAATGGCACGCAGGTTGTCAGTCCACAGATTGCCTACATGATGACAAATGTGCTGTCAGACGAGTATGCACGCGCGGCTGAGTTCTGGCCTGACCATGTACTCTCGTTCTGGGATATGGACCCGACGCACACAGCCTGGCAGGTAGCGGCGAAAACCGGTACCACCGACAACTTTATCGATAATGTGACGATTGGCTATACGCCGGATGTGGTTGTGGGTGTATGGGTTGGCAACGCTAATAACTCGCCGATGAACAACGTCATTGGTATTACTGGTGCCGCGCCAATATGGCATAGCGTGATCGAAAACATGGTCGGTCAGTGTAACTATGACTACACAACTAGCACGGCTCCTGATAATATTCCTTGTACTGATATGCAACAGGTCAAGGAACTCAACTTCACGGATAAACAGTTCACTGTGCCAACTGGTATAGGCCAGTATCCGACCAATACCTACAATGGCCTGATGGGTACTGGCAATACGGATTGGATGCTGACGAATGAGCAACCGCAGCAGACTGGTGTCGCACCCGTTACAACGACCTGCACGCCCAATAACAACAACGGCATAGCGACCTGCCTCCCAGGTAACAATGGCGGTGGTAATAATGGTGGAGGGAATGGCGGTGGTGGTGGCAATAATGGTGGTAAGCCCCCCACAGGAGGTGGCAATCCACCGATCAATGGAGGGCCACCGCAAACCCCTGGTGGAGGTAAAGGGAATGGCAACGGCTGAGGTGGAGGCCACCAGGGCGGATAATGAATTATAGTAGCCTATGAATGCTGGAAAACGTCACAGAAGATGAGCATAATGCAATTCAGTCTTCTGTGACGTTTTTATATACACTCAAGAATTTTTGATATGTTTGCTCCTCGCTATCTGATTGAACCATTTGCACCTCAAGGTGAAAATGGTCTAACAGGCTTCTATGGTCACTTCAGATCATTTGCACCTCAAAGTGCAAATGATAATAGCTCTTAAAGATGCAATTTATATAATAAATGATGTTCTGTTATGAGTCAAGCGATAGAGTTGTTAGCGGCACCAGGATTACTATGCTGGTTGTGGTCCGTCTTCCTCTAGCAATTCCACGTTTTCGTAGACCTGGGCAAAGGGAAAGTGGATATTCAGACTGGTTAGCTCTACCTCGTCGCCTGGACCATAGATGTGAAGTGTCCAGAGCATGGCTTTCTCGCGCCGGTAGATTTGTATCTCCTGGCTCTGCGAGTATATTCTTGTATTGTCGGGCAGGCGCGGTAATAAGAGAACTTTTTGCCGCGATCATAGCGTTCGATACTCGGCGAAAGCACTTCGATGACAAGGCGTGGCGATTGCATGATGTCGTTTTTGCCGCGATCTTGTGGGTCACAGCTAACGGAGGCATCAGGGTAAACATAGCGTGTTTCAGAGATACGTACACGCAGATCGGAGTCATACACACGGCAAGGCGTGCGTGCGAGGAGGCGGCTGAGGATGCCTGTGATATTGATTTTGATAATAGAGTGATTGGCAGAGCCGCCCGCAAGCATGGTAATGGTGCCATCAATATATTCGTAGCGCGTTTCCAGGCTGTTCCTGTCCAATGCAAGATATTCTTCTATGGTCATTGACAGCTGATAATGCAATGCGGCCATGTGCAATCTTCCCTTCCATTGGAGCGGACGCGATACATCGGTCCCTACCGTTGTGTCGATAACGGGTGTGCGACCTATTGAAGTGTAGCAGAGACATGGGGCTTTGTCAAAATGCATATGGCCCCGATTTCTCGCAAAAGCTCTTGACAATCTCCCCCTTTGAGTGCTATTCTGTATTTGCAGTCTCATGGTGAGAGTGCTAGCAATCAAACTTGACAAACGTTGTATCATGCTAGCGTAGCGACTGGCCTGCGTAGTCAGTAAGCCAGAGGGTACAACAGCGACGAGGGACGGCAAGGATATATGATACCACTCAGTCAGCGCAAACAACAGATTTTACGCGCCCTGGTGGAAGAATACGTCCATACGGCGATGCCCGTGGCATCAGAGGCGCTGGTACGCAAATATGGGTTGAACTACAGTTCGGCCACTGTGCGCAACGAACTCGCCGGCTTGGAGGAGGCCAACCTGATCCATCAGCCGCATACCTCCGCCGGACGTGTGCCTACAGACCTGGGCTATCGCTTTTTTGTCGAGCATCTCATGCAGGAGTCGGCTCTCTCACTCGATGAGCAACGTCTGATCCGTCACCAGTTCTATCAGGTGCAGGACCAGTTAGACCAATGGGTGCGCCTGACCGCATCGGTGATGGCACGTTTGCTGCACAGTGCCGCTGTGATGTCACCGCCGCGTGCCGTCGAGGGACGATTGAAGCACTTTGAAGTGTTATCAATATCGGACTTCTCGGTCTATCTTGTCCTTGTGTTGGAAGATGGCACCGTCAAGCAGCAGCGTTTGTTGTTGGAAGACCCGGTGCAGCAGGCAGAATTGAGCGAGATCACGGCATACCTGAACCACATCTTTGAGGGTCATAATGTTGTAGAAATACAGAAGCTGCTGACTGAACGCGATTTTACGCCGATACAGCGGCTGATTGCGACCTCGATTGTGCATATTCTGGAGCAGCACGGCGATCTGTTGGGCGATGTCTTCTACCGCGAGGGCGTTCTCAACATTTTGGAGCAGCCTGAGTATAGCAAGATGGGGCCAGAAGAGGAACGCAGTGAGCGTGTGCGCAAAGTGCTGGAAGTGTTGGAGCAGAATCGTTTCTTGCCCGCACTGGCTTCGCAGTTGAGTACCTCTGATGGGGTGCAGGTGATTATTGGTGGTGAGAACCAGTGGGATGAAATGAAGGATGTGAGCCTGGTCATTGCACGGTATGGACGTGAAGGAAAAGTTGGTGGTCTGTTAGGCGTGATTGGACCGACACGCATGCAATATGGGCGTGCGATTGCGGTGGTCCGCTATATGACGCAGGTAATGAATGAACTGCTAGAAGACGTATACGGCTACGAATAAAGGCATGTGATGTTATGCATCATGTGTTAAGACTTAATAAAATAGATTTTTTGTGTAGGAGGCAATCGTGGGAAAAGTAATCGGTATTGACCTGGGAACCACGAACTCGTGTGTTGCTGTTATGGAGGGTGGCGAGCCTGTCGTTATTCCAAATGCGGAGGGCGCTCGTACAACTCCTTCGGTTGTGGCTATAACGAAAAATGGTGAGCGCCTGGTTGGTGAAGTCGCCAAGCGTCAGGCCATCACCAATCCTGAAAATACGGTTTATTCGATCAAGCGTTTTATGGGCCGCAAGTATGACGATCCTGAAGTTGACCGTGACCGCCGACTGGTGCCATATAGAGTGACCCGCGCTAGCAATGGTGACGCCTGGGTTGAGATACAGGGCAAATCCTATAGCCCACCAGAAATCTCGGCCATGATCTTGCAGAAACTCAAAGCCGATGCGGAAGCTTACCTGGGTGAGCGCGTTGCGCAGGCCGTGATTACCGTTCCAGCGTACTTTAATGACGCGCAACGTCAGGCGACGAAGGATGCTGGTAAAATTGCTGGTCTGGATGTGCTGCGTATCATCAACGAGCCGACCGCTGCTTCGTTAGCCTATGGCCTGGATAAGAAAAAGGACGAGCGTATCGCTGTCTATGACCTCGGTGGAGGCACGTTCGATATCTCCATCCTGGAACTGGGCGATGGCGTTTTCGAGGTCAAGAGTACCAATGGTGACACGCATCTGGGCGGCGACGATTTCGATCTGCGTATCATCACCTGGCTGGCCGACGAGTTCAAGAAGGAGCAGGGTATCGACCTGCGCCAGGACCGCATGGCACTTCAGCGTCTCAAGGAAGCTGCTGAGAAGGCCAAGAAAGAATTGTCCAGCGCGATGCAGACGGAGATTAATCTGCCTTTCGTGACCGCCGATGCCAGTGGCCCCAAGCACTTGAACGTGACGTTGACGCGCTCAAAGCTGGAGCAGTTGGTGGAAGACCTGGTTGAGCGTTCGCGTGGCCCCGTCATGAAGGCGCTTGCCGATGCCGGTGTGCGTCCTGGTGATATTAACGAGGTTGTGCTGGTTGGTGGTCAGACACGCATGCCAGCAGTGCTGATGCTAGTCAAACGCATCTTTGATCGTGAGCCAAACCGTGGTGTGAACCCCGACGAGGTTGTAGCTATCGGTGCTGCC
>JAJZEJ010000364.1 GCA_021828635.1 Chloroflexota bacterium | reverse complement strand
GACTCACAACCCCATACAGCGACGGTCAGTATCGAGAGCGTTGGCATGCGGCGAAACGAACCTAATGTACCCTCTTGTAACTGATAATAGTATGGGCGAAAGCGCGAAGGTATCAGGCGAGCTAGCGGTTCACGGGCAATGCGCAGCACGAAGAGAGCGATGATACCAACAATAACCGCCGCCAACGCTATCTCTAGCCCTATTTCTAGCTGTATGGGCAAGCGCCCATGCAAGCTGATGATAATGGCAGAGATGAAGAGCAGCAAAAGGACAATCAGATCGAGCAGGCGTTCAGCCAGGACGGTGCCGAAAGTGCGTGTTGTGGGAACATGAATCTCCTGACGTAACAGATAGGCGCGGTAGAGATCACCCAATTTGGCTGGTACGACGGCATTAGTGAAGAACGAGATATAGATGATTTCGACCAGTTTCCAGAAGCCCGGTAAGCAAATGCCATTTTCTTTCGTATAACCGATATTTTCTAACAATATGCGCCAGCGTAAGGCACGCACTGGAAAAGAGCAGTAGTAGATCACGAAGGCAGCCAGAAAGAAGAGCAGATGGGCCGAGCGCATATCGGCCCATGTCTGTTGTGGGTTGATGTTGAGCTTGTTGGCGAAGAAGATCAGGGCGGCGACGACAATCACCAGAGGGATGAGAGTACGCCAGTTGAGCAAACGCTTCTTGAGCGAGAGTTGTTCGCGTGTAATCTCGCCTTCTTCAACATCCTGGAATTGGAGCGTAACCGGCTCTTTGTGTACTAACGGTTCATTCAGGATTTTGTCGATGTGAGTCTTCGGCGCTACACCATTGGCGTCGTTGAAAAACGCTTCGGGTTTTTCTCCCATGTTATCCGCGCTAAACCTCTCTCTCTCTGCTCTCAGATGCAACTCTTGGCACGCGAATGAGCGCGGCCAGAAGCAATGCGAAGAGAATTGTCAAACTGTGTACATACAGATCGTCCACCATGTTATGTGTACAAACTGTGACTAGCGAGGCGATCAGGCCGAGCGCCAGCGCACGATCATTGCCAAGCATCTGTATTTTTGTCTGTGAGTGTAGCGCCTCCAATTCTGTCATGCTGCCCTTTGGAAACTTACGGCGCTGTTGCTGTTCCCGATAACGCCGATTGAGGACGCGGTATGCCTGCGCTCCCGCTACAAACAGCGTGACCAGGAAAGCTAGAAAGGCGGTAAGGCCGATGATGCCTGTTTCGGCTGCTGTGTTGATATAATAGTTATGCGCGTGACCGAGTGAGTTCACGAAAATGGTGATGTAGTATTGTGGATAGGCATTTGGATAGTTACCGATGCCTACACCAGTAAACGGATGTGTGATGAACATTTGGAGGCCAGCATACCAGTGAGCCAGACGCTCAGCAGTTGAGTAGTCCTGGGCGCTTGGGAAGGTGAAGGAGATTTTTTTCAAGCCCAGGATATTAATAACGGGATTGACCAGCTTTGGCGGCACTTTGCCCGCCAGATAGCCCGCCACAATAAATAGGCCACCGACCACGCCAATCGCTGCCAATTTGCGCATAAGCGGAAAGCCGACGACCAGAATGAGTAGTAGACCAACGGCGAAGGCAATTTCGCCGCCACGCGATTGCGAGAAAATCTCAGCTGCCAGTAACATAGCTGTTGTAACACCAGCCAGAAGGCGTGTTTTAGCGTTGCCACCCAGAATAGTGAGCGCCAATGCGACCATCAGTGTCATGTTGATATAGCCTGCAAAGGGGTTGGGCTGACCAAAGGTGCCGTAGACGCGCAAAGCAGCATCACGGATAAATGCCTGTGGACCAATGTCAAAGAAATATTGAATGTAGCCGTAGATGGCCTGTGAAATAGCTGCCAGGCAAAGAATCACTACTAACGTCCAAATGTGGCGGCGTGTTCTGAAATATTGTGAGCCAATCAGAATGACGATCAGTAGCTCCATCCACTTCGCAACCTCTTTCAGGCTTGTTTTCACGCTATATGCGCCCGTCATCGAGATAACCATCGTGAGCAACATAATAGTGATAGCGATAGCAAGGTAGCGTGGCACGGCATGTTCTTCGCGGTCAAGCACCGTGTTCATGATGTCGCTGCGAACCAGATAAGGGCGTAGCACATAGCTCAAGAGCCAACCTGCTACCAACAGCCCAACCAGGATGTCGGCGCTATTCAGGTTGAGGCCGGCGATGGCAATGGGATCCACTGAACCCCAGGGTACAGCAATGGGCATCAAGTAGAGTGCCACACGAGGTCGCAGAATAGCCCAGACGGCGACAATCAGATAGAGTGGGATGCGTATATTCCAGGGTGCATGCAGGAAAAGCAGGCAAGCTAACAACAATAAAGCACACAATAAACCAATCAGGTTTACCGTTGTTGCGCGTGCGCGTATCCACGCAAGAGCCTGAGCGAGCGGCGAGGTTGGAGTTGTTACCACTCGCATACCTGTCTCAGTATAATACATAATGATTTATTCTTTACTAGTTTCTATTACTGTTGAGATGAAATTGTAGGAGCGCGATGAATCACACCCTGGTCACTGCTCGACTCGACAAGGTTGCAGGGTGTGATGAATCACGCCCCTACGATCAAGATCATAAAGCTAGCGAACGGGCTGTGCAATACGACTTCTAAACCAGTCAATAGTGCGGCGCAATCCCTCTTCCATACCAACCTGCACCTGCCAACCCAACACCTGTTGTGCCTTGCTAATGTTCGGACGCCGCCGCTCTGGATCATCAACACGACTCGACTCATAGAGAATCTCCGATGATGCATTGCAGAGGCGAATAATCGTCTGGGCATATTCCAGCACCGTATGCTCTTCCGGGTTGCCCAGATTGAAGACCTCACCCGTTGTGCCGGGCTGGAACATGGCACGCATCAAACCATCAACCAGATCGCTAACGTAACAGATGCTGCGTGTTTTGCTGCCATCACCATAGATCGTCAGGGCTTCATTTTTCAGTGCCTGCATGATAAAATTGGGAATCATGCGTCCATCGTCGGGCTGGCTATTAGGGCCATAAGTGTTGAAGATACGCACAATACGTGTATTCGTGGTGTATTGGCGATAAAACTCCATTGTCAGTGTCTCACCTAGTCGCTTGCTCTCGTCGTAGCAGGCGCGTGGCCCAATCGGGTTGACATTGCCCCAGTAGTCCTCAGTCTGTGGATGTACCAGAGGATCACCGTAGATTTCGGAGGTAGAGGAGATCAGGAACAATGCATTTTGCTTGCGGGCCTGCTCCAGCATCTGATAGGTACCCTGGCTGTTCGCCATGATGGTTTCAATTGGATGATTCATATAACCGACCGGACTGGCCGGACTGGCGAGATGAAAGATAGCCTCAGCGTTAAAAGAGAATGGCTGTGTTACATCCTGTTGTAAATAAGTAAAATTTGGATGATTGCGTAAATCTTCTATATTTCGTGCGGAGCCAGTAATATAATTATCAACACAGAGAACGGCATGCCCTTCCTGTAATAAGCGAGCGCAAAGATTGGAGCCAACAAAACCCGCTCCACCAGTAACAACAATTTTCAACGGAAAACCTCCAGTGATGAATTGGTAGATAGAAACCCCTTGTCAGCTATTGCTCTTTCTAGTATACCTTAGAGACAAGACGAATTGCATACATGAAGGTAACGCTAGTAGTATTGTCGGGATTTAGCTTATCATATATACATTATACTTTTGTTGGAAGGAACATCTTATGGCCCGCATTCTCTCTCGTGCTGATCTCCAACGTTGTCTGACGATGCCCGCAGCTATCGACGCGATGCGTTTTGCTTTTCGTGCCTTAGCGGCTCATCAGGTACAGATGCCACAACGCCTGGCAGTGGACCTGCCGGAACAGGGCGTGGCTTTGTTGATGCCGTCGCTACTACAGACGCCAACAGAGAACGCTTTTGGACTCAAAATCATCACGGTTGTGCCGCGCAATCCGTTTCGTTCACTGCCACTCAGTTATGCCTCGGTACTCTTGCTCGACCCCATCACTGGCCGCACGCTGGCAATCATGGAAGGCGGCTGGCTCACCGCCATGCGTACCGGTGCGGTTGCTGGCCTGGCGACCGATCTGCTAGCGCGGCGCGATGCCGATGTGCTGGCGCTTTTCGGTGCTGGTACGCAGGCCGTTACGCAAGTGTTAGCGGTGCATACCGTAAGACCTTTGCGCGAAGTGCGCGTCGTTAATCGCAGCGAGGAACATTATCAGCAGCTAGTAGCGCAATTACATAGTCTACTCGGCCCATCTTGTCCCACCATTCGACGTGCCGCTTCTGCGCGAGATGCGCTGACTGATGCGCTGCTGATTGATTGTGCCACCACCGCAACCTCACCGCTTTTTCAGTATCAAGATGTTCTGCCTGGAAGCCATATCAACGCTATCGGTGCCTTCACACCTCGGATGTGCGAGGTCGGCGCGGATACACTAGCGCATGCTCGCATTGTCATCGACCGGCGTGAAGCGGCACTGACCGAAGCGGGTGATCTCTTGCAAGCTATGGAGGCGGGCGTGACGATACCTGAAAGCTGGCAAGAATTGGGCCACGTGCTTGCTAGTGATATACAACGGCAACCAGAGGAGATCACCGTTTTCAAATCAGTTGGCGTAGCTGTACAAGATGCTGCCATTGCCGCTTATGTCTATCAAAAAGCCTGTGAACTGAACATTGGTATTGAAGTCGATCTGTAGGGACCGATTTATCGCATCCGTCCCTGTCGGCGTTTCCAGACGCGATACATCACCTCATCGCCCCAACTGAGGAAACCACTGGTGGTGAAACCATGCACGATGATGACGGCGAGCAACGAGCGTGGCGAGGGTTGCCAGAGGTAGACAAGGCTGAACACCAGTGCAGCCAGACCCACGCCACCCACGCTACGCCAGCTCCACTTGCCCAGGCGATGATAGAGCGTGTAGGCTGCCGTGCTAACCAGCCAACCCCAGCCAAGCCAGCCGGTCCATTGTGTTACCGCCGCCAACACGAAGCCACGAAAAAAGAGTTCTTCGACAGGGCCGTTGATAAACAGATAAAAGAAGCTTTGCAAAAAGTGGTCACTCAATGTAGGCCAACGAAACCAGGGGCCAACGATGTACATGCGATAGGCAACGGCGAA
>JAJZEJ010000781.1 GCA_021828635.1 Chloroflexota bacterium | reverse complement strand
TATCCTCGCGTGTTACCTTCGTGCCTTTAGGCTTGAAGATAATCGGCTCATCGTAAGCGATGGTGACGCGAGCGCCAAATTTCTTCAAGGCATGTTCACTGCCCCAGATAGCCACGGGTACCACCGGCACACCAGCACGAAGCGCGATCATGCCAATGCCGGAATGGGCCTTGCCCAATGTGCGCGTCTTGCTGCGCGTACCCTCTGGAAAGAGGATTAGCACCTTACCCTGTTTCAGTAGTGCGTCGGCGGCACGCAATGCCTGGCGGTCGCCTTCGCCGCGCTTGACCGGAAAGGCTCCCAGGAAGCGTACCAGCCAGCCGATGCGACCATAGAAGAGTTCCTCTTTCGCCATGTAAATAACTTTGCCCGCGATATAGGCTGGAATGAGCGGTATATCCATCCATGAAAGGTGATTGGCGACGATGATAAATGGACCCCGACGTGGCAGATTATAGCGCCCACGCAGTGTCAGGCGCGTGGAAAGAGCGAAGATTGCTATAATAATAGCCCGCAATAGTTCATAAAGAACACGCGGCGTTGAGTAAGGCTCATACAGATTTTTCTCCGCACGTGCCTGTTGCGCCGGTTTTTGCGGTTGCTCCGGCGATGGGCGAATCTCCTGTTTCATGCGCTAACCTCCAGACGACTACAAATAAAATCGAGTACCTGCGGGACACTGAGATGATCTGTCGTAATTATCATAGCATCGGGAGCAGGCTGCATACGCTCTTTATCTTCTTCGTCGCGCATGTGAATATCTTCCATCACCTTTTGCAACGAGGGTAAGTTCGGGCTATCTTTGCCGAAACGTGCCTCCATCTCGGCATAGCGGCGACGCGCCCGCTCCTCCAAGCTGGCTGTGAGATAGAGCTTGTATTCAGCGTCGGGCAAAACAACCGCGCCGATGTCACGTCCCACCATCACGATGTAGCCCTCGCGTGCCATTTCTCGTTGTTGCTCAATCACGACGGAGCGCACGGTGGGATGGGCCGAGGCGATAGAGACGGCTCGTGTGACCTCCGCGTTGCGAATATCCCACGTCACATCGCGCCCATTAACGGTAACAGTATATTGCCGCCCATCGGCGATCTGTGGGCGACTGATAACAACGTTGGCTTCGCGGGCCAGTCGGGCCAGTGCCGCGCCATCCTCAATAGAAACGCCTTTTTCCAGTGCCAGCCAGGTAATAGCACGATACATCGCGCCCGTATCTATATACAAATAGCCTAGCCGTTTGGCAAGTTGTTCCCCGACAGTACTTTTGCCCGATCCTGCTGGCCCATCAATTGTGATACGCATGGGAAATGACCTGATCCTTTGTTTGTGAGTAGTTAAAAATCATCACAGGGATTATATCACAAGTATATTTATACAATTTGAGGTACGGACGGACGCGATACATCGGTCCCTACAGTTTGTCTTTCATGAGAACACGAACCTCGTCCTCTGTAAGGTAACGCCAGGAGCCGACGGGCAGGTCTTTGAGCGCAAGCGTATCAACGGCGACGCGCACCAACTGTCGCACTGGATAACCAACCACTTCCAACATGCGTCGTACCTGTCGCTTATGGCCCTCGTGAATGGTCAATGCCAGCCAGCTATGAGTGCCTCTATCGCGTAGAACGCGCACCTGCCCTGGTGTAGTGCGATAGTGGCTACCATCGTCTTCAGTAATCACTACTCCCTGACGCAGGGCTTGCAGTGCCTGAGACGATGGATGTCCTTTCACCAGCGCCTCGTAGTGCTTCTCAGTAGCATAGCGAGGATGTGTCAAGCGTAGCGCAAACTCACCATCATTAGTGAGTAGAAGCAGGCCACTGGTATCGAGATCGAGTCGTCCGACGGGGTAGAGACGTTGGCGGTGCAATTCCTCTGGGAGTAGCTCTAGCACTGTGGGACGCCCCTGGGGATCATGCGCGGTGGAGACATAGCCAACTGGCTTATGCAGCATGACATAGCTGTGTTTTTCTACAGGCTGTACCGCTTTACCATCTACCGTCACACGATCTTGTTGTGCGTTGATGCGCGTTCCTGGTGTTGTGACTGTCATGCCGTTGATCTGCACATGCCCATCGCTAATCAATGTTTCAGCGTGACGACGCGAGGCAACTCCAGAGTGAGCCAGGAAACGCACCAGCCGCTCACCTTGCGGCACACTGTTTTCACCTTCATGCTTTTGTTCGTCATCGGTCGTCATAGACGATCTCTCCCCGCGATACAGGCCGCGCACTGTTTCTCACGGCATGTCTGTTGATAGATATAGTGCAATCCCTGCTGCTGACAACTACCATACGGCTCATGTTCCAGTAGTAGTTGTGTCGTCATGATGCGCGTAACGGCGTTGGAGGGCAGACCAGGATGCTCACTATACAGACGTTCCGCCTGCTCTGCCAGCAACAGGTCATGTTCCAGTAGAGCCACCGCCGCCGCGAAGGGCAGGACAACATTGCAAAGTAGTATATCAGTACGCGCAAGGCTTAGTCCCAGTGCCTGAAAGAAGGTTCGTAGCAGTGCTAGCGATTCATGAGGAGTGTCGGCGAACATGCGTGAGCGTAGTGCTGACCAGAGGCTAGGTAGTTGTGTGACTAAAGAGCGTAGGACATGGAGCCGTTGGCTATCCAGTGGTGGAGGGTCGAGCGTGTAGCCCAGTGGTTCTGGCAGAGTAACGGGCAGGCCGAGTAGCTTATAGCCAAGAGCGCGGAAGATAGCCCGATCTCGCCCATAGGCCAGTGCCTCCGCTAAAGCGAGAAAAAGACAACGCTGATAGCTTCCCTGCTCACCATCGTTCAAGTTGTGGTGTAATTGCTCAACAAAAGCGGCGGTTTTCTGCTCGAAGCGTAGCAGTCCGGCGCGGATGAGCAGCTTGCTACGGGCCTCCGCGCTCATCTGCGGCACTATGTGCTGGCAAGGCCAGATGGAAGTTGGGGATAATGGTGGATTGAGTGCGGGCAAATCTAGCAGGGAACAGACGGGAACGATTGCACCATCTTGACGTAACGTTGGTTGTGTATCATCGCAGATCAGCACGATATGTAACACTACCTGATTATAGCGTGCATCATACTGATGTCCATGCTGTCGCCATTCGCGCGTAGCAGTATGAAACTCGATATCGCCTACAATCCGTGTGTTGGTAGCAGGCATTATCAGTACGGCGTCATGCACATCGGGTCCGGCTGAGCCACCTGGACGACCAGCATAGAGCAGTTGATAGCTACGCCCATCGTTGAGGGGTAGCATAGATGGTAGCGGCAAGCGCCACCAGCGTCGTGCGACCTCGCGTTCATCAACTATTTCTTGCCAGAGTTCCCGGAGTTCATAGATGATCTGTGCTGATGCCCCCGCATAGCACATCGTGTTCACGCCATCTCTCTGGGACGAATGTTTTGAATACCTGGCATCTCCACTGTTTCTTCCTCGTCCTCATATTCATTATATTCTTCGGCAATGATGTCTAGATCACTGAAAAGTACGCTATTCTGCGGGCGTGTTCGTTCTATATCCTGGCTACGGATATCGATGGAGAAAGCCATACCCTCGGCAACCTCAGCCTCGGCCTCTGCATTCATGGCTGTCTCCATTGCCTGGGCCTCGGCGGCTTCCGCATCGGCCAGGGCAGCCTGAGCGTTGGCTACATCGCGTTCGGCCTCTACTAGTGCGCTCTCCGCCTGCTTACTCGTCAGAATCCCTCGGCTGATTGTCCGCACAATTTGTTGCAGGATACTATCGGCCTGATTGGCCCGGCGGCGAGCCTCGCGTGTGCGGGCTGCGCTGGCCTCGGCGAATGCTTCGGCCTGGGCGGCAGCTTCGGCGGCAGCGTCAGCAATCAGCATGGATGTCACCGTCTCCACCAGTTCTTCGTCCTCTTCAATTCCGGTAACATCGGGCGGGCGCGATAAATCGGCCCCTACGGTGTCGGTCACAGCATCGGGCGGGCGCGATAAATCGGCCCCTACGGTGTCGGGTGACGAGGAAGTTTTTGTAGTGGAGGTGGTAGATGGTGGATAGATGTGTGGCGAGGCCATCATGGCACGCTCATAGTCGGTCAATAACGATGGTGGGGATGCATCGAAATCGGCGATCATCACGGGTGGGGCGTGTTCCAGTTCGTCGCGCTCTGAGAGTTCGTCTTCGTCCTCCTCGTCTTCCTCATCCTCCTCTTCAATCTCAATATCACTTTCTTCGTTTTCATCCTCCTCTTCCACACCCACCTCACTGACCTCCTCATCCACATCCTCACGTTCTGTCAATGGTCCTCTTGCTGGAACTTGAGTCAGCATTGCAGGAAACTGAACCTGCTGTTCTAGCACCTGTGCGGTGTGAGCTTTTTCCTGAGCCAGCGTGTGCAGATGTTCAGCCTCATCCTGAAGCTGTGTGGCTTCTTCGAGCAGGTGATGTGCCTCGCCGCCAACGACCTGCACCTGCTCAAGACAGGTCGTAGCCTGAGCTGCACGGCTGGCGGCGAAGCGTGCTTCCCTTTCAGCGACTTCGGCTGCGGCGCGTGCCGCCCGCGCTTCCTGCATCTGGGTCTGTGTATCTGGCGTCTCCGGTAATACAGGGATAACTTCAGTGAGAGCAACCTGCTCATTGCCAGTTCGCGGCGTAAAGACAGCTTCCCGTGCTGATAGTGCCTCTTCTAGCAATAGCTCGCCGGTAATTTCGACTGTGTTAATGATTTGTGCTACTTCCGATTCCACATTGATGGGCGTCGAAGCTCCAGGCGGCTCCGCGCTGTCTGGCTCGTGATGTTCAACCTCTGCTAATGTCTCCACTGGTGACGGTTGTGGTTGCTCTTCCGGCTTTGTCTGAGGCGCTGGTGGTGCAAGAGGCACAGATGTGGTGTTGGTAATGGCCGCAAGCTGCTGATGCACGAGCGTCAAACGGGCCTCAAGACGTTGTACATTGGCAGTACGCTTTTGCACACGTGCCTCGACGCGGCGCAGGCGTTCGAGAGCTTCTTCGCGCTCGGTCAGCGCCTCCTGGAGCTTCTCGTTCAACTTGCGTTCGCGCTTACGTAATTTCTTTTCGCTCTCGATGACTTCCTTGTTCAAGGAAGATGTGTCCTGGTTCGTCATCGTAACCTACCTTCCAAAGGCAGGCTCATAGTGTATTGCCTGCCCATTACGCTCTTTCTT
>JAJZEJ010000665.1 GCA_021828635.1 Chloroflexota bacterium | reverse complement strand
TCTCCTCTCCCGCCGGATAGTAGACCGTCAAAGGCTCGGCCAACGTTTCATAATGTTCATAAGGAAAGCGCATGGGCTGCTACTTAACATCCCTTCTATCACAAGTAAATTATTCTTCGATATGTTCTGGTATGGAGAGCGGTTGATTGCCATTCAAAGCCTGATTGCGCAATTTCTGCGCGGTATTATCTTTGCGGAAACGGCTATACATTTGATCGTAGAGTTGACGCAGACGTGTCGGGCTGACCTCTTTGCCATTTTCATAGTATTCGAGTGCTACCTCACCAATTGACCAGGTAGCAGCCGCGGCAATGGCACCCGCGACAAAATCGCCGCCGAACGGCACGGCTTTCGCCGCCTGCTCGGCCAGGAAGCGGAAACCCAGCCCACCGGCCATCGTCACTACCAGTTCACGAGCATGTTTCATCGTGTCAAGAGCATTCATATTCTCGCCATATAATGCCGCAATGCGCAACACGAGACGGATTTGTGTGCCTAACAGAATGGGAATATCGATGAAAGGAATCGGTTCGATGCCAGCCGCCAGACTCACTAGTGTGGCATTGCGAATGATACGTTGTGCGGCGGCACGGCGGAATGCGGGCAACTCGCGCCCAATAACCAGCGCCGCCTCTGGGCTGGCATTGATAATTTCCGGCAACAATTCCTCAGCAATATTCAAACCAGTTTTTGCTGAGACAGGAATCACTCCTGGTTTACCTAGTAAAACTGCCATATCGGTCGCAACCTGATCGGCACTCTTCTCATTGTCTACCGCGTCAACCTTATTGACAGCCAGGATAATTGGCTTGTCGAGTTTCTGCAAGACCTGATAGAGTTCGCGGTCTCTACTTTGTGAAGGTTGCGTTGCATCCATCAGAAAAACAATCACGCTGGCCTGCTCCAGGCCGCTCTCGGTCATGTTAGGAATCTGCTGTGGCACATCGATACCTGGGGTATCTACCAGCGTAAACGGACCAAAATCGGTCCGTACAAGCGCACGTGTTGAACCAGGTTGCGCCGAGACGAGTGAGAGTTGCTGTCCCTTGATTTTATTAAAAAGTGTACTCTTACCAGTATTAGGACGACCAACAATCACCACAGTATTATTCAGATTTTGCAGTACTTCCTCTTGCGCGACACGCCAATTGACCGCTTTCATTAACCCTTGCACCATACCAATATTGGCAGGTAAATTGCGCAGTGTACTGATACCCAGATCACGTAGATTACGAGGGCGCTCACTTTTACGCAAAACGCTCTGAAGAATATCTTTGCCTAATTTCTTTTTCTGCTCATCACCTTGATGATCTTTATTTGTAGCCATACTCTCTTCCCTTCCTTACAACAAAATATGATGGAAAACAAAGTATTTAAGAGCCTGTTTGATTATATCCATCATCTATACAGGAGCGCAAACCAGGTAACGATTCCAAGCCCCTTTGCATAGAATACGAATCAAAGCACAGATAGGGTGTACGTTTGCGCCATAGAAGGATAAAATCTCAGGAGTGGGAGAACAATACGTCACATCTCCCACTCCACAGAGATGGCTTAGACCAACTCCGGCGCTTGCGGTTCTACATCCCCGCCAAGCGACGTATTCACAAAGATTGCTTTACCTTTGCGTGACGCAAGCGCGAAGAGTAGCAACACAGGCGAAAGAAGAATACTACTCACGACCAGTGCCGTGCGGATTGAGAAGACCTCACCGATATAACCAACCGGCGGGCCGCCAACGATCTGTCCTAATGCATCAATCTGGCCTGAGAGTGAAATGACGGTAGCGCGTACCTTCGCGTCAATGTTCTGTGTTAGCCAGGTGGTAAACACAGGCGTATTGATGCTGCGACACGCAGTAAAGCCGAGATAGGCTCCGGCGGCCAGCAGAAAGTTTCCGGTCAATGCGAAGGTGAGCAGTCCTATCACCATCAAGGCGTTGATAAGCAACAGCACGCGCGTCACCAGTGTGGGTTTGTTTATGTCCACGTAGCGTCTAACTAATTCGGTACCAAGCAGGGTGAGCAGTGTTGCGGCAATGCGGAAACCGCCTAGCCAGACGACTGCTTGCAGATGCCAGAATGTTGGGAACAGGAAGTCTTGGAGCCAGTGTGCGGTCGAAAGACGATCAAATCCCTCGCTGTAGAGTCCGTAGAACAGCCCAACCAGCAGAATAGTGATCAATACGGGACGCACACGCACTAGACGAATACCATCCGTAAAGGTATCGCGCAACTCGCGCCACGATGTACATTCTGAGGTAGCCCTGGGCTGGAAATTTCGCTCTGGCATGCAGAACCAGAGAAAAACAGCCAGCAAGACGTAGCAACATCCACCCAGTACAATCGGAATATTCAAGCGGATGGTAGCCAGTCCAATACTGATAACAGCACCAACCAGACCGCCAAGCAGACCTATTTGCGTGCTACGCATCAGCACATTGCCAACACGCTCGACACCTACCTCGTCGGTAATCCAAGCTTGCTCGGCCCCATCGGTAAAGGTTGCGCCAATGCCGAAAAGAATATCGCCGATCACCATCGAAAGAAAGGTTGGGACTAATCCTTGCAGGATAAATCCGGCTCCCAGGATGACTATTCCCATAATCACCGCTAAACGACGACTATAGACATCGGCTAACACCCCTGTTGGTACCTGGCATAGAAAGCAGGTGACTTCAAGTGCCGTACCAACCAGCACCAATTGCAACGGATTGAGCTTCGCCACTTGAACCTGATAGATCATGTCTACCGTAGTAATCAGAGCGAAGAACAGGGCATTCGCGCACGAGTAGATCAGGTATACGGTATATGCGCTAAACCGCCCTTTAAGATGTAGCATACGTTATCTTCTCCTGAGCATATACAGGGAGAGCGAGACAAGTATTCTATTCGCTTCTCTTGCCCACTCTCAACCATCATTCTATGAAGATTGCGATAACTTATAGCTAACATCGTAATACCTCTCAATTCTTAATCGCGCCCAATCGCTATAATCAGCGGACAGGCGCATTCCATTATACATACACTATACCATATTATGGTAGAGCATACCAGTTAGCCTAGTGATCACCCTGCCTCCTTGACAAAGATGGTGACCGTTTCCTACAATGTCTGTATTGTGGAACAAATCGTTCAATGGACGGAACTCAAGAACGATATAGCGCATATTTTTAGAAAAAGGAAAATGACTATGACATACCACAGTGAAGTGGTGGGTAGCCTGCTACGCCCTACCTATCTTGCTGAGGCACGCAAACAGCATGAAGCAAGGCAGATCAGCGCCGCCGAATTCAAAGCTATTGAAGATCGGGCGGTCAACGAGGCTATCGCGCTTCAGGAAAATGCTGGCATTGATGTCATCACCGATGGTGAATTACGGCGCTATGCCTTCTATGGACATCTTATTGACTCGCTTGATGGCTTCGACAAGCTTGGTGGCTGGGCCATTCCTTTTGTGGATGAAAGCGGCGAAAAGCTTGTTCTCAAGCGACCTGTAGTAGTAGAAAAGTTAAGCTGGAAGAGAAGCATGTGTGCGGAAGAGTGGGTCTATCTACGCTCCAAAAGCAATCGTCCAGGCAAAGTAACGATGCTCAGCGCCCAACAAGCCGCCGCATACTATGACCCCGAAAAATCTGCCGGAGCCTATGCCACCCGCGATGCCTATCTGGCCGATATCGTAGATTTCTCGCGCCGCGAAGTCGAGGAACTCATCCGCCTGGGTTGCACTTACATCCAGATCGATGCCCCACAATATGCGGCATTACTTGACGCACAGATGCGTGAAGGCTATCGGCAACGCGGCAGCGACCCTGACAAGCTGATCGATACCTGCATTGAGATGGATAATGCAATTATCGATGGACACCCCGGCATTACCTTCGCCATTCATATTTGTCGAGGCAATAACCAGAGCAAATTCTATGCCAGAGGCGACTACGAGCCAATTGCACGCATCTTTGCCCAAACGCACTTCCAGCGTTTCTTCCTTGAATATGATGACGAACGCTCCGGCGGTTTCGAGCCGCTCCGTCACGTCCCCGAAGATCGCAGCGTCGTTCTCGGTCTCGTGACCACCAAGAAGCCACGCCTGGAGTCTGCTGAGGAGCTACGCCAACGCATCGCGGAAGCTGCCAGCATCATCCCGCTTGAACGTCTGGCACTCAGCCCACAGTGTGGCTTTGCCTCTACGATGGAAGGCAACCATCTTTCTTATGCAGATCAGCAACACAAACTTGAATTGGTTGCCAATGTAGCCCGCGAGGTCTGGGGCTAATCGTAGGGGCGTGATTGATCACACCCTGTGAGCGAAACAATGGGCAAATAGAGCGTGATCAATCACGCCCCTACACCAAAATTCCCTGGTTATTTCGTGAAATAACATCATTATTAAGAAAGGTACAACGATTATGTCTTATCTGGCCTCTAGCGGTAGCTATTCTATCTTGCCCCCACCCGTCGTCGCCTACTAAGGGCGGGACGAGCAGTTATCTACCCTGAGATCTTTTACACATCTGTAGCATGATGTGTCTCTTCTGATACCTTCATCCTACCCTCATCACACTTTTTTTGCTTCTCGCTACTTGCATCTGAGGAAAGGATGTTTCATGCGTTTTACACGTTCTACACAATCTCAACGCTCATCGCAGCGTGATTTCTGGAGTATCATTGCGGCCTCCGTTTTCTGGGGTACGGTTGGCATTGCCACGCAAACTCTCTACACACATAGCACCACAAATGCACTCTCGCTGGCGTTTTTTCGCTTGGGCATTGCTACACCATTCTTCTTAGTTGCCAGCATATTCCTACTTGGTCGCCGCTTCTGGCAGATCAAGCCCCATGACCTGATAATTATGCTTGGTATGGGCGGTATGCAAGCACTTTATCAAGATAGCTACAATGCCGCCATAGGCTATACTGGCGTGATCGTCTCAACACTCATCGCGCTTTGTGTCGCGCCGGTCATCGTCGCGCTTGTCTCTGTCTTCATGGCCCATGAATGTCTCACGCGGCGAACACTCATAGCACTGATCTGTGCGCTGGGAGGGACAATGCTGCTAGTTATCGCACGCTCACAACCGGGCAAGCAAAACATCTCGCTACTTGGGATACTGTTCGCCTTGGTGGCCGCTAGCGGCTAT
>JAJZEJ010000061.1 GCA_021828635.1 Chloroflexota bacterium | reverse complement strand
GGGCATGGCACCCATGAAGGGTGCCACTACATATATGCTTACGCTCGATATACATGTAGGTATGGCACCTCTCGTGGGTGCCATACTTCTTATCTATTTCTACATAAAATGCACAGTCACACTACCTTGACCAGCTTTGATACGACGTTGGAATGTGCGATTGCCGACATGGACAACCACCTCGTATTCTTCGCGCTGTGGCTGATAGCCTTTGTGGTTCTCGTCAATTCTGACGAAGACACCGTTAGCATCGGCACGACAGCTAAGAGCCGTGGTTGCATAGGCACCGTTGCGATAGGCCAGTGTGCTACCATCATCTTCGTAGAGCGTGTAGTTTGCCAGACCATCAGTTGCCATGTAGCAGGTGCAGGTTAGAGGGTCGGTCTTCTGCTGACCAATATATTGCATCACAGGGCCACTTGGTAGAATGCTATTGCCTTTGACGAGCAAGGGCCAGCGATCAAGCGGCGTCGGTATATCCACTGTTGTCTGGCCGGAATACTCGCTACCATCCCAATAATCGAACCATTGGCCTGCTGGTAAGTAGACACTCCAACTGGTTGCGCCAGCTTGCTGAATTGGCGCGGAGAGGAGCGCATCACCGACCAGATATTCGTTATCCAGATTGCAAGCCTGCTCATCGTTGGGATAATGGAAATAGAGTGGACGTAGGATGGGTGAGCCATTCATGGATGCTTCGTGGAAGAGTGTGTAGAGATAGGGCAAAAGGCGATAGCGCGTCTCGATGGCCTTGCGATAGGCGCTCTCATATGGCTCACCAAAGGCCCAGGGTTCCTGAGCAACCGTATGCAGGCTATTGTGATTGCGGCAGAAGGGCATCAACGCGCCAAGCTGAGCAAAGCGTACCAGCAACTCACCATCACTGTCACCCCAGAAACCGCCAATATCAGCACCTACAAACGGGACGCCACTCATACCAACATTCAAAATCATCTTGAGTGCCAGCAAAATATGCTCCCACTTGCTACCATTATCGCCCGTCCACAAAGCTGTATAGCGTTGCAGACCCGCTGTGCCAGAACGTGTCAGCACAAATGGGCGCTGATCGGGTTGTAAACGTAACAGACCCTCCTGAGTAGCGCGAGCCATCTGCATACCATAGGCGTTATGGAAGAAAGCATGCGGTACGGGCGGACCATCTATGCCTGTCACATCCGCACCACCGGCATCGTGCAACACACTCGTATCCATAGTGCTACCTTGCGGTACAACTTCCGCATCTTCGTCATGTGAGAAGAAACTTGTCAGGGCTGGTTCGTTCATATCGTTCCACATGCCATCAACGCCCTGCTCAAGTAATCCCTGATACATATTACCCCACCAATTTCGCACGCGGCTCTGTGAAAAGTCGGGGAAGGCGCACACACCGGGCCAGACACTACCTTTGAAGAGCTTGCCATCAGAATAGTGACAGAACATCTCTTGCCGCACACCATCCTGATACACTGAATACTCGTCATCAACCTTGATGCCTGGGTCAAGAATAGTGACAAGGTGGAAACCTTGCTCATGCAACGTCTGAATCATCTGCACTGGATTGGGAAAGGTTTCAGCATTCCAGGTGAAGTCACGATAGCCACGCATATAGTCAATATCGAGCCAAATCGCATCGGCAGGATGGTTGCCTGCTCGCAACTTTTCAGCAATAGAAAGTACCTGCTCCGCCGAGGTATAGCTCCAACGACACTGATGATGACCCAACGTCCAGAGCGGTGGCAACGACATACGCCCGGTCAATGCGGTATATTGACGCATGACATCGGCGGGAGTAGGGCCAGCGAAGAAATACACAACGAGACTATCACCATGAACGGTAATTTGCGCCTCAGATTCGTTCGTCTTGCCAAAGTCCATCTCGATACGACCAGTGGAATCGACCAGCACACCACGAGCGGTGCCACTGGCCTGATCAAAGGCCGTATAGAAAGGCATGGAGGTGTACATTGACTCAATCTCTGCGTCATCCCAGCGTGGCGGATCAACATTCCAGATTGGGAAGCTAAGGCCACGCTTATTCATGTTGCCGGTGCGCTCGCCAAGCCCATAAACACACTCGCTGCTTGCTAGTGGACATGTTAGGCGAAGTGAGGCTGTATCATAAGAGAAACCTTCAATGAATGATGCAAGCAACATCTGCGCCTGCTCTACCTTGCTTGCCTGCGACCACTGCTCATCGCCTCGCGCTACAATCCAGGAATGATAGGGCAACGTACCCTCGCCGCCATCTGGCAAACGATAACGCTGCTCATCAAGTTGCGCACCAGAGGCAACACGCATGCAACGCACGCGCGTAATCGCGTTACCAAGTAAGGTTGCGGCTATAGACATCGTTGGAACATCCTGTGTAGTCTGTGTACTCCAGAGATGCTCACCGTTGCGCTCTCCACGATAGTGCGGCAGGGTTATTGAGGTAAACATGTATAACTATCCCTTTCTACGACGACATTGGGGTACACCATAGTATATCATCAAGGATGTGGATATGTTGTTTATCGACACATGTAGTTTCCTCAACCAGCATTGACGTATTTGCAGAAATCTCAATGGTATCTTAACACTTCGTCAACCACATCTTACTATCTTCAGACTATTATATGCATGGGGAATAAATGTTACATGGATGAAACATCCTGGGGGGGGACGCTTCATATGAACACATGTAACAAGGCAAGGGACGTGTACCTTCATTCAAGGTATCGTTCCCTGCGGACGGCGTACAAGAGTTGGGGGACTTGTCGTACACCGGTTGATGCAGGGACAATACGCTGATCGCTGATAGGTTTGTTAAATGACCCTATAAGCGTACCAGAGAATGCCGGTACATGCAAGGGGTATCTTTGGGGGAAGATGCCTCATGACTCAGCACATGGGTCCCCACTCTGGGGGAACGCGAAGAGAGCGCCTCATCAGATGAGACGCTCTCTTCGTGTTTTGGTAACAATGACACATGGCACATAGCATCCACAAGGGATGCCACTACATAAATCCGCGCCATTGGCGATCTTCTACATGTAGTGACATCCCTTGTGGGTGTCATTAATTTTGACGATGAACCGTCCGCAATACATCAGTATCACACAGCAGCTCCACCCAGCGATCTACGTTTGCTTCACGTTGCGCCTGCAAAGCATCCAATTGTTGTCGCAACGCATCAGAGGTCAAGACACGCTCCGTCAACAAACTATAGAGACGGTTAATCAGATCAGTAAAAACACCTGGAATGCTGACAGGGATAGTATCAAGGCGGTCACTATCATAAATCTGGCGTAGTTCCAACTTATCCAGTTCATAGCGGAACAGATGAGCAATACGCCGCTCAGTGCTTTGCGCCAATTGACCGCAGATAACATCCAAAATTGGCCCCATCAGTTGACGCGCCTGCTGAACCACATCTTCTGGGTGTCCTTGAAAGCTCACCAGACGATAGAGCGCACTGACGGCGGGATCATCCTTCGTCGGTGCGTACTTCTCTTCGTTGAGCAATTCGCCCATCGTGACATAAAGGCACACATCACGCGCCTTCTCACGGATACTACGTTTAAGCTTGTTGTACGCCTTCTGTATCTCATCCAATTCGCCACCAAACTCACCCAACGCCACGCGATTGATGTCAAGCGAGCCTTCAATCTCTTCCTTATGCGCAATCGGAATTAGGAAGGCTTCGGCTAAAGTACGTGCCGGTTCGCTCAGTTCGCGTTCAAGGGCGGCGCTGAAACTCACCCGTAGCTCTTTAATCAGGCTCCAGCCATCGATATCTACCCAGCGATTACCAATCTCCATCGCCGGTGATTCAAGCTGTGAACCGTTGCCTACCTTAATGAAGTGATCAAAATTTCCCTGCATGATGCGAATTTTGACACGTCGCGCCGCTCGATCATGCGCCGTCACCAATACCTGATGAAAAGCATTGCCCTCGGTGCGAATAGCGATGTTAAACTGCTTCAGTGCCTCTTGCCACGCACCACGCATCTGGTTTGTGCGCCCTTGCAGTTGCTCAAAACGAGTCGCGCCGCGCTTACTCTGGCGTGTCTGCATCTCTTGCTGTAATTCTTGCAGGTCACGGCTCAAGACACCCAGATTGCCCAGGTTCTCCCAGCATAGATCTTCAAGCAATTGTAGCGCCATTGCCAGTTGCGTCTCCGCCTGGCGCAACTGCACATCATAGCGGTTGCCAGCCAAAAACGTTTGCAAGTCATGTGTCAATTCGGGCATACCACTGAAACGCAACATCGCCTCATGCTGTTTGGCCGTCACCTTCTGAAATTCTTGCGCACTGGCAGTCGCGGGTAGGGTCGAATCAAGATGCAACAATTCGGGATAGACGCTCAGGAGACGCCCGGCATATTCACGCCCCTCCTGAATACGGTCCGTATCCAGTTTCTGCTTCTCCAGACCCAACGTCGCCATCAAAGCATCCACACCACGCACAGGATAGAAGAAGGAATCAGTACCTGTGCCATGATGATGATAACTGCTATAATTTGGCGGTAGGGAACGCAGCAATGGGCGCAAGCTGCCTAGAGCTTTTTCCAGACTGGCCTGCGAGTTGATCTCATCCCAGTGCGTCACCGCCAGAAAAACCATACGTGCCGCGACCTCTGGTGAGCGTCCACGCACGACTTTGTGGCTCACCATATCGAAAATGCGCTGTGTACGATCATCATCACCGAAACGATTATTGCCCACAACCAGTAGCACCGCATCGACACTATTCAATTCTTCGCGCAAAATCGCATCGTGGCGACACTGACCAGCAGCTCCCCCTGGCAAGTCTACCAGCACGCTTCCCGGTGGTAAGAAGCCGTGCTTCCCAGCGTGGATGCGGTATTCCACATAATCGATCAAACGAATGAGACGTGGCTCCTCGCTATCACTGGCTGGCTCCTCGATATAGCGATGGCTCTCTTCCTTCCAGCGCGATGACGGAATAATTTCGACATGCGGCTCATCTTTGAGATACTGTTCCGCGAAGGTCTCGCTGGCCTTGAGTAAAATCGTCAGTTCAGTTGCCAACGCCTCACGTGTGCGTGGATTCGTACCATTTTGTATGGCCTGCTGCGTCTCTTTGAGCAGATCATCAAAGGCGCTACGTGTCAGAAAATGTACATACATCTCCTCT
>JAJZEJ010000314.1 GCA_021828635.1 Chloroflexota bacterium | reverse complement strand
AGTGAAATATCCTTTCTCGCATGACACCCGCAAGGGGTGCCGCTACATGTAGTGACACCCCTTGTGGGTGTCATGCTTAATGAACGGGACTGCTTAATGAATGTGATTGCTTAATCGCTTTCAGAACCCTTTCAGGTAAAATGGGCAACTGTGTGACCCAGATGCCAATAGCATCATGAATGGCACTAGCGATAGCCGGAGAAAGCGGCACGAAGGGCATTTCAGCCATGCCACGTGCGCCGAAAGGGCCATTAGGATCGGCCTCTTCCAGGATAATTGGCACAACCTCGTAGGGCATATCCAGGATGGTCGGTAACAGGTAGGTGCTGAAATATGGTGTGAGAATATGGCCGTCGCGCACCTGGAGATTTTCGAGCAGTGCGTAACCTAGCGTTTGCGCCAGACAGCCCTCAATCTGTCCTTCCACCTGTTGCCGGTTGATAGCTTGTCCCACATCGTTGACGCTGATGATGCGCAACACCTGTACCTGACCGGTGAGTAGATTGACCTCGACCTCAACGGCCTGCGCGGCGTAGCCATAGCAGTAGTTGGGATGGCCGACACCGCTTTGTGGGTCGATTGGTGTAGTAGTAGGTGGACGATATTGCACCGTAGCCTCTGCAAAGTAGGCTTCGGTTGCGCTCCATTGATCGCGTGCCGCTAATGCAGCTTCACGTACTGCGCGTCCGGCCATTAATGTCAGGCGTGAGGCCGAGGCGCTACCGGCATTGGGTACTTCGCTACTGTCTGTGCAGATGATATTTACCTGGTCGAGCGTGACATTGAGTGTGGCGGCAACCACCTGGCGCAGAATGAGATGTGTCCCCTGACCCACATCGGCAGCCCCGACACGTACCACGACGCGCTCGATCTCGGCCTCGCCATAAATCTCTACCGTCGCCGTAGATTGTTCTGGAAAACCGAACGAGTAGCCGACGTTTTTGATGCCGCAAGTGATACCGCTGCCACGTCGTAGATAGGGCGTGGGATGCTGACGCGGTTGACCGTAATCCAGGCGTTCGCGTGCCTCCACAATACACCGTTCTAAGACCGCTTGTGCGCTGACACCTTCTGGCAACGGTTGCTGTGTCGGCTCAATGCTGCCCTCGCGGTAGATATTGATGCGGCGCACTTCAATGGGGTCCATATCGAGCGCGTGGGCCAGGCGTGTGACCATAATCTCGCTGGCAAATTGAGACTGTGGCGCTCCGAAGCCACGAAAGGCTCCGCAAGGGATGTTATTGGTGTAGACAACATAGCCATTAGAGATGATGTTGGGAATTTCGTAGCAGCCGGTGGCGAAGAGCGTAGCAACTTTTAGCACCTCTTCACTGGTTGAGGCATACGCTCCACCGTCGGCCAGTGTTTCAGCCTCAACGGCGATGATGCGCCCATTCTTCTTCGCGCCCCATCGACAGCGCACGGTCATGGGATGACGTTTATGATGACCGATAATCGATTCTTCGCGGCTCCAGACCAACGCGACCGGACGCGTGAGTTTCCAGGCAGCAGGCGCCAGCACATGTTGAATAGAGAGATCCTCGCGTCCTCCAAAAGCTCCGCCGATGGCTGCATAGCGTATGATAACCTGCTCTTCCGGCAATTGCAGCATGGCGGCGATTTGGCGACGATCCTCATGTAGCCATTGCCCAGCCGTCTCGATCACCAGGCGTTCTTGCTCATCATAATACGCGATGCCGGCCTCTGGTTGCAAAAAGGCATGTTCTTGCCAGGAGGTGCTGTATTCGCCCGTCAGAATGACATCGGCCTCAGCGAAAGCCTGCTCGGTGTTGCCCTTGCGCACCACGATATGTTTGAGCAGGTTGGTACCACGCGAAGTATGCACGAGCGGCGCGTCTGGAGCCAGCGCGGTGCGTGGGTCTGTTACTGCTGGCAGATCTTCATACTCAACCACCACTTTTCGCGCTCCCGCCTCCGCCGCCTCTTTGCTCTCGGCCACCACCAAAGCGACTTTATCGCCTTCAAAGCGCACAACATCATTACAGAGAACGGGTTGATCGGCATCTATCAGGCCAAAGGCATTATATGGCACATCTTGTGCTGTCAAGACGGTTACAACGCCAGGATGGTTAAGCGCGTTGCTAATGTCGATAGTTTTGATGCGTGCGTGTGGATGATGAGCGAAAACTACTTTAAGATGTAACATATCAGGGCGCACGAGATCGGCGGGATACTGTGCCGTGCCAGTCACTTTGTCGGGTGCATCTGGCCGTGGCAACGAAGTCCCTAGCAATGCTGTACCCATTAGTTGTGTCATGCCTCACCTCCTGCCTTTGCTTGTGCTGTTTGTGATGCCTGGATAACGGCATCAATGATCTTGCGATAGCCGGTGCAACGGCAGAGATTGCCGCTCAATGCCGCCTGTATCTGCTTGAGGTCTGGTTGAGGATATTCATCAAGTAGCCTTGCTCCCGCCATCAGCATACCAGGAATGCAGTAGCCACACTGCACGGCGGCACAATCAATAAACGCCTGTTGTAGTGGATGTAGCTCTGGCTCTGTTGATGCAGTATGCGATGTTGCTGCCAGACCTTCAATCGTGATAATTGTGCTATTGTGAGCCTGCGGAGCTGGCACCAGACAGGACATCACAGCCTGCCCGTTGAGCCAGACAGTACAGGCTCCGCATTCACCTTCGGCGCATCCCTCCTTTGTGCCAGTCAAACCAGCATCTTCGCGCAAGGTATTGAGGAGCGTTTTATCTTGTGCATTGGTTAGCATATAGGGCTTGCCGTTGATTACCGTGTGAATGGCACTTTGAAAATGTTCAGATGAAATATTGGTGAGCGTGTTATGTGTCTCTAATAAAACCTGCTGTTCCGGCCAGCCCTCAGCCTCTTTGCCTTGAGCGATACGCTGTAAGCCATATGTCATCAACGACGAGAGTGTATCCTGGCGATATTCGGCACTGCCGCGTACATCGTCAATGGGAGAAGCATCTTGTAAGGTCAGTTGTCCGGCCTGCTGACAGACTCCGTCATCTAGTTGCTTGCCGATAAGATACGTTTCAACGGTACGGGCGTGGATGATGGTGGGAGCCAATGAGCCGAGCGTAATACTGGATGCACTAATCGTCTCACCATCGAAAGTTAGCACGAAGGCCAGGTTAATGACCGAGATAGCCTGAGCGCGACGCAGACCAAGTTTGAGGAAGAGACCGCGTTGAGCAGCCTGCATGGCGGGAATGCGTATCTCGCGGATCATCTCATCGGAGCGTAACACTGTACGCCGAAAACCGGTGTAGAAGTCGTCCAGCTTCACAACACGCTCACTCTGTTGACTGACCAGAACGAGGCTGGCTCCGAGAGCCATTAGAGGTGCGATAGTATCATTAGCGGGTGAGGCTGTGACGAGATTGCCCGCGAGTGTGGCGCGTGTACGAATCTGTGGCGCACCCACTTCCCAGCAAGCTTGCGCTAACGGTAGGGCGCGTTGCACGCAAAGTGGAGACGCAATTACGTCATTATGCGTGGTAAGTGCGCCCAGACAGAGATTGCCCTGTTCTTCTCGCACATATTTGAGGTCGCGTACCGCGCTCAGGTCGATCAGCGTGCCAGTAGGGCGCACCCCGCGTTGTAGCTCGACCACGATATCGGTGCCGCCGGCGACCAGGCGAGCCTTGCCAGCGTTGCGCCCAAGCAGGTCTAGTGCCTCTTCAAGGTTGGTTGGCTGTAAATAGGTTTGCCACATAGAGAGACCTCGTTCCGTTCCTCGCTATACTTCTTCGTGTGCAAGAAAATGTGTTATGCAAAATTATGCTCTATAACCGGTGCGGCGGGAATGCGGTTTAAGCAAACGACCCACTGGTGTTGCGCTAAATGTACCTTCATGAAAAACGGTGATGCCGCGTACTAGCGTGCGTATGACATGTCCCCGAAAGGTATAGCCAGTGTAGGGGCTGTGCTGGTGACGATAATAGAGATCACTGTCGCGCAATTGCCTCTGTTGATTCAGATCGACGAGCGCGAAATCAGCATCAGCTCCAATGCTGATACTGCCCTTTTCCGGCGCGAGGCCGAAGCGTTGAGCTACGTTGCTAGCAGTGAGTGCGGCGATGGTGCTAAGAGCCAACTTGCGTTGCTCCCAACCGGCAGTCAGTAGCGTTGTGAGCAGATTCTGACAGCCTGAGATGCCGCCCCAAATCTTGAAAAAGTTGCTATCGGTTTTCATTGAGGCGGGTGCTGGCGAATGGTCGGTCGTGACGATAGGCAGCATATCCTCAACGATATGCTGCCAGAGTGCTGCCTGTTCTACGGCAGAGCGTAATGGCGGAGCGCATTTTGCTAGAGCGCCGATGCGTTCGACATCCTCTTCAGTAAAAAAGAGGTAGTGTGCGCAGGTCTCGCAACTGGCATTGATGCCGCGTTGTCGCGCTTCCAACACCATGCTGACACCGCGTCCCGTGCTGACATGCACGATATGTAGCGTACAGCCCGTCTCACCCGCGAAAAGAATAGCACGCTCGATAGCTTCCAGTTCGGCTACTATCGGGCGCGAATTGAGATAGTCACGGATACCAGTGCGCCCCTCAGCCTGAGCGCGGTGCGCTAATGTGCTGGTGAGCTGGTCATTCTCGGCGTGAACGGCGACCAGCAGACCAAGTTGGGCGGCACGCGCCATCCCTTCGTAGAGCGTCAAGTCATCAACTGAGGCGAAATCATCGATGCCACTATTGGACATGAAGGCTTTGAGGCCAATCACGCCGCGTTCGGCTAGTTCATCTAATTGCGTTAAATTGCCAGGAACCAGCCCACCCCAGAATGCGAAATCGACCAGCGATGAAGCAAGCGCCGCCGTATATTTGAGATCGAAGCTTTCTGCATCAATCGTGGGCGGGTGTGCGTTGAGCGGCATATCGAAGAAGGTACAGGTACCGCCGGCGGCTAAAGCGCGTGTGCCGCTAGCGAAGCCTTCCCATGCTGTACGTCCTGGTTCGTTAAAATGCACATGGGCATCAATCACACCAGGAAACACATGTAGCGCATGGGCATGAATCTCTTCTTTGCAGCTTCCACTTAGCTCTGGTGCAATGGCGACAATATGGCCTTCGACAACCGCAATATCGGCCTGTTGTTCGCTAGTTGGCAAAACGAGCGTGCCGCCGTGAATGAGCAGATCGTATTGACTCAT
>JAJZEJ010000178.1 GCA_021828635.1 Chloroflexota bacterium | reverse complement strand
TGGATTTGCCCGCCGATTTTCCTGTTATGCCCCGTCGCTGGCAGATCAGTAACACGAACCGGCACACGGTGGCACTGCTACGCCATCTCTTGCTTTCGTCCTATCTGCGCCAGGCATTTCCATCACAACGTCATCGTTCGCCGATGGCCGGTCTCTTCGATCTGCTGCATATGAACCGCAGCGATACGCCCTCGCGCAGCAAGGTCTTGGAGACGCCGAAAGAGCCAGTGCTACTGCGTGATTTTTGTCCGCCATCCCTGGTTGAGCGCCTACACGCCGATGATGGCCTGCGAGCTTTTGCCCGTTTGCCTGAGCGTGAACATCAATTGCTGCTTGGTCTTGCCAGTAGCTCAGATTGTGCGCTGGCGCTGGCGCATACGCCAGCGGGTACGATTGTCGGGCAGGTCACGATTGCGCCCGCTGACGAATGGTGGGAGGGTATCGAGAATATCTACGAGGTTGCCATCGAGGTCAGCACCAACTGGAGGAGCGCGGGCATTGCGCATCGCCTGCTAGAGTTCGCGCTTGAACTGGATGCGCTAGAGGATATGATTCTCTTCGCAATGGGCCTCTCCTGGCACTGGGACATGGAGGGTCTGGGCATCACGCCCTACCGTTACCGTGAACTGATCACACATCTTTTCGCCACACAAGGGTTCGCCGAGTATCCTACGACGGAGCCGAACATTAGTATGGAGCCAGCCAACGTCTTCCTGGCACGTATCGGCAAGCGTGTCGATGAACGTGTTGTCAGCCGTTTCATGAATCGCCTGCTTAGCTCGTCTGGCATGCTACGCTTGTAGCGAAGTATTAAGTAGTATAGATGTATGTAGTAATGGAACTCTACCATGGTAATATTAGCGATGGCTCAGCTTGTAGTGCCTTATGATTGCTGAAGAGCTAGAGGCTACTAGCAGTCTCTAGCTCTCTTCCAATCTTGCTGTGCTATCTTTATGTCGTTTGAGATTATATATCCCGATGCCACTTTTTCGCTCATCCCCAAAATTTGTAAAATCTGTTCCCAAAAAGCAATCCACTTCTGTAAAGCTGTCGTAGTATTATGTGAGAAGTAACTGAACGATGCTCTTACATCAGATGAAATACTACACATCAGTTACTTCCCACACATATAAATCCCTTCAATGCTCTCTAAATATGGATGAGTCAGGGGTAGAATTACGTCAACATGACGACTGTACGTACTTATGCTTTTGTACACAGAAAGGATCTTTCCTATCATGCAGAATCCAGAAAAGTTTTCCGTCGAAGGTTTGATGGCCTCCGTTGAGACGCGCCGCTCTCGCCGTTCACTGCTCAAGGGCGCAGTTGTTAGCGCCGCTGGAGCCGCCGGCGTTGCCGCCGTTGCGGGCGCACTGATCCCAGCCGGTAGCGCGTTCGCCGCCACTGCTACCAGTTGTGTCACGCCTATTCCGCAAATCCTGACCATTGCCCGCACGGCGGAGCGCCTGGCTGTCACTTTCTATTCACATGGTCTGAAGTACGCTGACAAACTCGGTCTGAGCTGGGACGATCAGGTATATCTAAAGGCCGCGCTGGTTGAAGAGCAGATTCATGAACTCTTCTTTGCCAGTGCTGGTGGTCAAGTGCTGGCCAGCACCTTCAGCTTCCCCAATGGCGAAGAGACCTTCCAAAATTTGTCGAAGTTCATCGCCACACAGCAGCAGCTTGAGGGCGTCTTCGACTCTGCCTTCCTGGCAGCCGTCAAAGAGTTCGGCGAGCAGAGCCGCCCAGACCTCTCGCAGGTAGCCGCGCAGATCGCCTGCATCGAGGCCGAGCATCGCGCCCTGGGTCGCATCATCGGTGGTCTCAGCCCCGCCGACAACTGGGCCTTCACGCCTGTGCTGATTGCTTCAGTGGGGGACGCCCCTGCCCTGGTAACAAAGGCTGGCTATCTCAGCCCGACAAAGGACAATAGCTACACTTACCAGCAGGTCAGCACCAGCGATAGCGGTGTCATCTATCGTTCACCATTTGCTGTAGCCTGCTAAGCCATACTCTTTCACTGATACGGGTATATGCCTGGAGAACCATCTTACTGGTTCTCCAGGCAACATTATATATTTTACATAAAGAAAGCAGGTGAGCATGTTGGACAGCATAGAGATACTCGAAGCGGGACAGCAGATCGGAGCTTATCAGATAGTACGGCGGCTAGGCGATGACATGTTCAGTGCCATCTACTTAGTTCGTCGTCTGACTACGCCGGAGCAACTGGTAGTACTCAAGCTAGCCAGCTCGTTAGAACATAGCACACCTCAACTGTGTGAAGCGTTTTTGCACGAAGCACAATTGCTAGAGCAATATAGCCACCCACATATTCTTCCTATTATTGAGATTGGCACTGAGCAGAGCTATTCCTATTTTGTCACGGCCTATGCTGCCGGTGGCTCGCTTCGTCAGCATCTGAATGCGCTCGCCCCCGCTCGTTTATCCTTAAACGATGCGCTTGCACTGTTGCAACAAATCGGCGAGGCTGTTGCTTATTTACATCAGCAACATATTATCCATTGTGATTTGAAACCGGAAAATATCTTACTGGCTGAGCAAGGCCAGGTCTGGCTGGCTGATCTTGGTCTGGCCCGCTCAGCAACAGAAGCACAGGCCGCGAGTGGACAAAAATTGGCTGTTGGTTCATTACACTACATGGCACCGGAGCAGTTTGCTGGTCATGTCAGTGCGGCCAGCGATCAATACGCGCTGGGTTGTATCGCGTATGAACTGCTGACAGGGCGTCAACTATTTACTGGTCTGAGTATTCGTGAGATTACGCTAAGACACATACAGGAGAATCCACGCCCACCGTCATCCATTGTGCCATCGCTACCTGCGTCCATTGATCAGGCGCTTTTGCGAGCATTGGCGAAGCGTCCAGAGGAACGTTATCCCAATATAGCGGCTTTTCTGGCCGCTCTGCAAGACTTCGTGCCTGTCAATGTTGCTAGCAGGACAAAAGAGCAGTGGTTGGCTGAGGGAGAGCGTTTATATGCCGAGAAACGCTATGACGAAGCGTTGGTCGCCTACGATGCTGCTTTACGTTGTGATGAGCGCGATGCCTATACCTGTATTGCCAAAGCCCTGATCTTGGGCGCACTTGAACGTTATGATGAGGCACAGCGCCTGTTGTCGTATGCCATTGAACAGGAGCCAGGAGAAGGCTATATTCATGTCTGTAGAGGTTATATCTTTTTGCAGGCTGGTCGTTATGCCGAGGCATTGACGGCATATAATATTGCTCTGCTACTGGACCCTCTGGATGAAGAGGCACTTGCCGGGCGAGAACTGGCAATGCAGCATCCTATTGGCAAGCTCAAAAAGTGATTGATGGGGGGACCGTAATATTTCGTTCAACTGCATGAGAAGCAATCCAACCAATGATGCCGGTCGTAGTATAGAGGGAGAGATAGGAATGGCGAGTTGCTATGCGCCCCCCGTGGATGAACCACGAAGCAATCTCGCCCTACCTCTTCAACATCCATCTTCCTCAGACCATTTGGTGCCGACTAAGGCGCTCCTAAGCTTTCCCTGTTTTGATAAGAGGCTACGCTTCGATAGTTGTATCAAAAGCGTGGCCTTCATTCGTATTACAAATAACATCGCAACCTCTTGCAGCCTCTGGAGACCTCGTAGCAGAGCGTAAAAGCTGCCTAGCTTAAAATACGATAAGAGATAGATTAGAGATTGATAAGTAATCGAATTTTCATCTTCCTAAGAAAATGCAACCACTACTTTAATATACTTTAGTTTACGCTTAGAGTGGTCTATAGCTGAGGTAATAGCAGCCAAAAATACTTGAATTTTGACTCTAAAAACGGTACGCTATGGAAGACGAAAATACGAAAGCGAGGTTGCGAATATGCAAGTTAGAGAAAGAACAAAAACACCATCTCCTGAAATTACGGATGGGCTTCTGGTAAAACAGACGTTGGCCGGAGATCAAGATGCCTTTGAAATGTTAGTGCGTCGATATCATGTACCCCTCTTCAATTTTATATGTCATTGTCTAGGTGACTACGATCAGGCATGTGATGTATCGCAGCAGGTCTTTTTACAACTCTATATCTCAATGCCAACACTACGCACTGGCGAGCCGCTCAAAGCATGGCTGTTCCAGGTAGCGCGTAATCGCTGTCTAGATGAGCTACGTCGTAAGCGTGCTATCCATTTCTCTGAGTTGGAAGCCTCGTATGACGAAGAGGATCTGTCGCCATTGGCGATTATGCCCGACACCCATCCGCTTCCTGATGAGATTGCCGAGCATCATGATTTGCAGTCGTCCCTACGGCGTGCTATTCAGAACCTGCCTCCTAAGTTCCGCTCGGTTGTGCTGTTGCGCTATGCTGGTCAACTGAGCTTCTCAGAGATTGGGCGTACATTGAATATGCCGGAAGCGACGGCCAAGACGTACTTCCAGCGAGCCAGACCATTGCTGCGAACTGCTTTGGCTTCTCACCGTCAGCCGATGTCCGCATCCTGAATATATAGCAATGAGTAGACCGCAAGAGGAAGTAGGATAAGGCTGTGGATAGGATGAAACTTCTCTCTAGTGTTATTCGTATTCTATAGCAGAGATAGCACGAATAACATTAGAGGGAGTTGGTATGAAGTATCCACTACATCTTCTTGCGTGTGAAGACGCTGTAGCTGACGATGAAATTGATGAACTATTTGATCAGTTAGAAGTGATAGAACCCCCCAAAAGGCTGGTCAGTGACATTCTTTCGTCTGTCTCTCGTTTGTCTCAACAGTCATTAGTGGCGTCTTCCCTTTTGAAGGATATCGATGGCCTTGTGGTGTGCCACGATATGTATAATCCTTCGTAAGTAGGTTGCAAGAAAGTCTATCTTTGACGTTATTGAAGCAACAATATATCACATATAAAGATGCCATGAGCCTTAATTGGTTCATGGCATCGTTTTTTGCGTGGTGGTCTGGAAAGTCGTGTGACGATCATCTTGTCACGCATCTACATCGTTTGCTGACAAGCTCACCCAGCCAGGGGTGAGCGCCGCTTTTGGCCCGCTAGGAAGCGATCTGATCGCTTAACTTGCCGTTTGCCACGAGCCAGCGAATAAATTCGAGGCGGCGATGGTCGGCAATAGCCTCACGCCTCTCTCTTTCGTTGTGGTCCTTACGAAGCCTGC
>JAJZEJ010000806.1 GCA_021828635.1 Chloroflexota bacterium | reverse complement strand
CGTAGCCAACCTTCGCTGCTACATCAAGAATAGCGAAGAGCAGAACAGAAACGAACGCAGGAAAGACGCCCCAACCTGTACTGCTTAGTACCCAGACAATTGGGTAGCAAATCCACAGAATGCTCAGCGTTGGTGCAAGTTTAGCATACAGACTCTTGACATCCTGGCTCCGTCTGGATGCTTCCGGTGTAAGCTTGAAGGCAATAATGTACAGTACCACCAGAAAGCCTGCGCAACTCATACCGAAGAAGGCCCAGCGAAAACCTGTGCGAATGAATGACGCAGCAAAGCCGGTTAAAATCATGTAGACATCAGCGCCTAGCAGCACAGCAGTGAGCGAACCTCGCCCTGTATGGCCTTTGGGCAAGGCAACCAGCGCCAAACTAAGCAGTAAGAGTGGCGTGGTAACAAGCCAGTCTATATAACGCGCATAGAGAAAGACATGGCCTCCTGGCTGTGTGAAGTAGCCGTAGCCGGATGCCATCAGGAAGTAGAGTGTTGCTGCCCATAGCACAATGAACGCCGAGACATAATAATGATGTCGAATACGCGGATTCACCGTGCGGGTCATAGCAGCGATAATGATAGCCGCAACAATCATTATCGCTGTGGTAATCCAGAGAATGATGCTAGGTGCTTTTCCCAAACTAGGCCCCAATGCGATGACGAGAAATGCACTACTCATGTATGATCTCCTTTCTGAAATCATGCCCTGAACAGTGATACGGCATTAATACAGCCAGTATCACGTCAAATTCACTACCACATAATAGTTACCTGTGCAACATCACTATGTATGCATTGTGTCTTTTTGCTGGCTATCTGTTTAGATTTCAGCACCTCGTCCATAGTACTGGTAATCTTCTCGATAGCCACCATGCCCCTTGCCAACGGTCCGGTACTCGGCAACCAGCTCAATGGATTGCAGGTACTTCACCATCTTGTAGCCCAGCAGTGTTTCCACACGCAGACGTAGGGGCGCACCATGTTCAAGCATCATCGGCTTGCCATTGAACTCATATAAAGGCGTGGGTGCGCTGCCAGAATTTGAATGCCACTACGAATCAGCAATCCAATGAACAGCAGATTGATGAAGTGGCTAAGTCGTAACCACCAGGGGAATGCCCCGCTAGCGATCACAATGGGTAGTGTACTCACCAGACACCTCTCATTGATACTTTTATCGTGATACGATACAGTTTACCAGGGTGTGGACAATATAGGACACGGATAATGCCCGTGTTCGGTGTCACAGCAATTGCTATCCTGTTGTAGAAGTGTTATTCTCTCAGGGGAATGTTGTTACTGCTTTTACAATGGAAAGCAATGCAATAGTCGTAACCCATCAAATGTTATGGGGGAACGCAATGCTTGAGGGTAGTATACATATGACGGAGACAAATCGGCAGATACAACTAGAAGATTATCAGGCTCTAGCTGAATTTCGCTATCAAATTCGTCTTTATCTGCGTTTTGCTGAGCAGATGGCACGCGCTGGAGGCATTGAGCCGCAGCAACACCAGGTACTTTTAACAGTGAAAGGTTTGCCTGAAGAGAAAAAAGCAACTATTGGCGAGATCGCCGAGCGTCTCCAGATTCAGCATCATAGCACTGTCGAGCTAATTGATCGCCTGGTCGAACGCGGATTGGTAGAACGACAACGTGATGAAACCGACTTGCGACGTGTTCTAGTGCATCTTACCCCCCAGGGCGAGGAAGTTCTAGAACGACTCTCAACGTTGGCATTGGCTGAGTTGCGTACCACTGGTCCGGCACTGGTGAGAACACTCAATGTACTGGTACAAGATGTAATTGCTGAAGAGGAACCTATCTAGAGAGCAACCCATAATGTATTTTCAAAAGCAAAATTCGCAGCACAGACTGGTCTATACGCTTTACAGTCAGTTGATTTTGCTGTATGGCTGTTTTGAGAGCCGCTATCACACCCGCTACCTGATCGGGTGTATACGGTCCTTCGACTATATCATCACCGGCGATAATAGCTAATACAGCAGCCTGACTCAACGACCACTGGTCGCTAATACCCTGCATATAGAGTCCATCAGTAATCACCACACCTTTATAGCCTAGTTGCCCGCGTAGCACGCCATTAATGGCCTTTGGCGAGAGTTCTGCTGGCAGATTTGGGTCAATCGCTGGCATCAATACATCGGTTGCCATCACCATTGCGGGATGCTCGCTTGATAGCAGTAGTTTATATGGCTCCAGATCAATCTGTTCGAGTTGGGCCATACTGCGATCCACAACGGGAAGTCCTGTGTGTGGGTCTGAGGTCACTGCTCCCAAGCCTGGAAAATGTTTGAGGCAGGCCGCTACGTTATTCTGCTGCAAACCATTCAAAAACGCTCCAGCATATGTTGCTACTGTTTGTGGGTCACTGCCAAACATGCGAGACTCTAGAATAGGAGGGTCTACGGTTTGGACATCTACCACTGGTGCTAGATCAGTATTAATGCCGAGCTGACGGAGCCAGATAGCATCCTGTTTGCCTTGACCATACACTTCACGCGGATTACCCGTTGCAGCCATCTCCTGAGCTGAGGGCAGATAGCCGTGAAAGGTGTAGAGCCTATTGACCAGCCCACCCTCCTGATCGGTAGCGATAAGTAATGGAATATGTGCGTCTTGCTGTGCCTGTTGCGAGAAGGCCGCGACATTGGCGATCTGGTCGTATGGTGTAGCAAAATTGCTATTGCTCTCCTGATACATAAAACCGCCCACATGCTCTTGCTGAATCATATATTGCAGCCCACTATCCTGATAACTCGATCCCAAATACTCAACCATGATTAATTGCCCCAGCTTTTGATCTAGCGTCATGCCTTGCAATATTTGCTCTGCCTGCTTATGTTCTTGATTGACCAACATCGCCTGCTCAATAGCCTGCCGCTGAACACCTGTCGTTGTTTGATAAGGCATACTGGCGGTTGGTGTTGTACCAGGCGCTCCCGCACTGCTAGCTGGTTGTGATAGCGTACTACCACAACCAGCTAGCAATACTAGGCAACAGCACCAAAGGAGTGTGAAACGATACAATACAGATATTGATAGTATGTCCTCGCGTTGTGTCATGTAATTGGCTCCAAGATTAGGTTGCTATTTTTAGATAGGCGTATATACGGAGTAGAATGCTTCGTATTCTGAAAGATAGCCCTCATTTACACGTTCCTGGCCTTCGCTATAAGCGTTCCATCGTATTTGAGCATTCCCCCACTGGTAAAACGTGGAAACTGAGCAAAAGAACTCACTCTATGCTTTCTGTACCATTGCTGAACAGGCATCCAGATATCTTATTGTTGCCAGTCTATGGCACTACTCTATCAATGGCCCATGAATGAAACACGTTATGCAAGAAAAGCGTGTTTCAGATGCCTCTGGATGCCTGGATGTTGTGAAAAACAGCATGTTTGAGGGGATAGTATTAGAAAGGGTTGTGATGAATGCACCAGGAGACACATTTTGCTGAGCTACATATACGGCCAGTGCAAGCCGGAATCATTATTATGACACTGATTACGGCGCTCTTCCATTTATACCTATCAACGCAGCCTGACTCAAGATTGCGCTTCTGGTTCTTCCTGAATTTTGTTGGCTATGTTGTGTTGCTGATGGCGCTCTATCTGCCTCAGATACGTATAGAGAAACGCTGGCTTCGTTACGCCTTGATCGCCTATACGATGCTGACGATCATTTGCTGGCTGCTTCTTGCACGCCCCTATGATCCAAATGATATACCAATCAAGCTCATTGAAGTTGTGTTGATCTGCCTTTTGTTGGTCGAAGATAGGCAGGTTCGTACCCCTGCTTTGAGTGCAAACCTGCCACCTAAACGCTCCGCCAATATAAGACGCCTGGATCGTTAACAGAGCCTAAAACCTACAGCGTGGGCCAGGGGTGTGCCGCATCGAGTGAGGCAGGACGTTCACAGGTACTGCTGAGCATGATATGTTGACCCATCTGTGAGGACTCATGCAATGCTTGCATGATGTCTAGCACATGATATGCCATTGCACCGTTCGCGCGATGCTGCGTGCCGGTGTGCATGGCATAGGCCATATCCGCCAGGCCGATACCACGCGAGTTTTTGGTATAACCATGCTCGATAGAAACCTCGTGCCACGCGCTCTCACGAGCGGAGCGGACATAGACTGGCCCACCGAAGGTATTGGGGTCAGGGACGCTTAACGAACCTTCTGTGCCATAAATTTCGATACGAGGTAGTTGGTGATGCCAGACATCAAAGCTGGTAATCAGTGTGACAACGGCCCCGTTTGCGAAATCCAGGATACCCGCAATATGTGTAGGTGTGTTCACCGTGATAGTCGTGCCATAAAGTGCTTTGCTGGTAATTGTGCGTTCGGGGAAGGTGATGCGTGTGGAACCACTGACCCGCTGTACCGGTCCCATCATGGTAATGAGTGCCGTGAGGTAGTATGGCCCCATATCGAAGAGCGGTCCAGCGCCGGGCTGGTAAAAGAAGTCCGGGTTGGGATGCCAACTCTCAGGCCCATGCCCCATCATGAAAGCGGTTGCCGCCACTGGTGTACCGATAGCTCCTTCATTAATAAGCTTGATACAGGTCTGAAGCCCTCCACCGAGAAATGTATCAGGGGCGCTCCCAACCCGTAACTGTTTCTCTTGTGCCAGTTGCAGTAATGCCTGTCCCAGGGTGCGGTCGAGTGCCAGTGGTTTCTCACCGTAGACTGATTTACCTGCTTTGATCGCGGCCATCCCTATCTCAGCATGGACTGCCGGAATGGTAAGGTTAAGCACCACATCGATATCAGGATCAGCTAAAAGCTCTTCACTGCTATATACTTTGGTGATCCCGAAATGTTCGGCCTGACTTCTGGCACGTTCCATGTCCAGGTCGGAGCAGGCCACGATATCGAGAACCTCAAAGGTCTGGGGAGCCTGAAAATAAATAGAACTGATCTGACCGCAGCCAATAATGCCAACGGTCGTCTTTGCTTTCCTCTGCAAAACTGTTACTCCTTAACTTACTAGTTACGCTGCTGAGACTTCCATGCTGCTCTAGCGGTAAAGTGGATTCTGGAACTGAACCCTTGCATCAGTATACAACATCAGCTACTCATCTTTTGGAAACGTTTCTTTGCCAATCCATTGCCGTTTACTACGACAATACGGT
>JAJZEJ010000859.1 GCA_021828635.1 Chloroflexota bacterium | reverse complement strand
CGTTGTGAGTGGTACATAGTCTATGAACAATTTGAGGGCATCTAATCTTTTGACGCCCTCAAGTTTATCGACACGCAACAACTCACGGCGAACTTCATAATCCGCGATCTCAGGTACTTGCACTTTGACATTTCTTGAGAGCAAAGCTTCTAGCCAAAGATTGCACGCCTTTGTTTCAGCAGAGCCTCTGGGATTTGTTACTAGCCCTAATGGGCCTGAATCCAGTAACACTATCTTACTCATGGGAACAGTTTCCGATCAGATAAACGGTCTTCGTCCAATGCTTGTTTTAAGTATTCCCATGTACTTTTTTGTTCCTGCTCATCACCTTCACGCCAGGAGCGTAAGAGTTCAATCAATGCGCGGTTTCTTGGCGAAGGTGAGGTAAGTTGAATATTTTCCTCAAGAGTATTTTGCGGTACTGTTACAGTATCTTCATCAATCTTGCGTGTTAGCATCTGCCACCATAAAAATCTGTTTGTAGTAACTGAGGCTGTTTGTGTTACATCTTTGAGTTGAGGAAAAGTGCTGGTAGTAACAGTATACCTATGCGAACGAGAGAATGGTTCTCTAATAGCCTCTGTGTAAGCAATATTTCTATGAAAGTTGCTTGTCATATATCACCTCCTGTTTAAGAGTGCTTCAAGCTTGTCACCTTTAGCTGATGAGAATACTTGCCATATATCAGTGTGCAAGCGATCCATCTCTTGTCCTAAAGCAGCTTGTGTTATCGGTATGTCTCGTTCAACAATGCGATCAATGTCAAGAATAACAGCGCCGTATTCCAAGCTGCTATCTGTTCGGGAATCACCAAGAGTTATGATGAGGATATTTTCACTATCTATATGAACCTCTTCTCGTAGAAGAAATCCTGCCTTTGAACGGATGATGCTATCAGGGATATATTCATTTGCCATTAGCCATACACCTGCATTATCATACTCCGTCTCCTTTTCAATCTGGTTGATGAAGCGGAGTCCAATACGATTAATAATTTCTGGCTGCAAGACCTCTTCTATATGTTGCCATGCAACTGCCAGGTCTTTAAACATGCTCTCCCATCCTGGATACGGTGCAAGTGCGCTCAAACTGAACGAATGCTCAGCTAGTTGGAGAATAAGCGGACGGCTTCCATGTTTGAAACGGACTTTTTGTCGCTGCGGTAAAACCTTCGTACCAGTCCCTAAAGGCCCAAATTCAAACTGTAAACCCATCTCCAGTGTTGGTTCCATCTCTGGATATTCGTCTTGTATTTGTTTGAAGAATTCTCCTGGAAAAGAGGGTTTCCACTCTTTTCCCTGGGGAAGTCGAAAATGTATATCACATACCGCCTCAGTAATGGTAGGGTGAGGGTATGTTGGATGATTACTGTTCATATACTTCTCCAATACTTAAATGTGTATATGTTTGAGGATGGCTTCCATAGAAAAGGTTTAGATACACTTCCTCGTTACAGTATATCATTTAATGCTCAAGCCTTATGCAACGTTCCCCCCGTCATCAGCACGCCCAACTGCTCTTCGGTGGCGTCGGGACCGACGATATCGACGATGCGGCCCTCGTACATGACGGCGATGCGGTCGGAGAGCGAGCGAATCTCGTCTAGCTCGGCTGAGACGAGCAGGACGGCTTTCCCTGCGTCGCGCTGCTCGATCAGGCGGCGGTGGATGAACTCGATAGCGCCAATATCGACACCGCGTGTGGGTTGCGAGGCAATCAGGGCTATAGGGTCGCTGGCTAGCTCGCGTGCCACTACCACTTTTTGTTGGTTGCCGCCGGAAAGGGCGCGGGCTGGTACATCAGCCGAAGGCGTGCGTACATCGAAATCTTCAATCAATCGGTTAGCCCATGTCTGAATCTGTTTGAGCAATAGGACGAAGCCGCGCCACGAGAATTGTGACCAGCGTTGGCGGCCCAGGATACTATTGTCTTCAATCGAATCGGTCAGTACCAGACCACTCTCGCGCCGGTCTTCAGGAATATGCGCGAGGCCAGCACGGCGTACTGCTCGCGCTCCTATCGTCGTAATATCTTTCTCCGTACTCTGGCTATTTTGCGTGACCGTGAGCGTGATTTTGCCATTGGTAGCAGGGCGCATACCTGCCAGCACCTCAACCAGCTCGCTTTGCCCATTGCCCTCGACGCCGGCAATGCCCAGTATTTCGCCGGAATGCACATCGAGGCTCACGTCATGTAATATTTCCAGCCCACGGTCTGATTGCGCGTGTAAATGTTCGGTATGCAATACTATGGCACCGGGGTGCGCGGGTGTTTTATCGACGCGCAGTAGCACCTCACGTCCGACCATCATCCGCGCTATCTCGGCCTGATTGGTCTCTTTTGTAATCAGCTCACCCGCGTTCTTACCACGCCGCATGACAGTGATTCTATCAGTCAATGCCAGCACTTCGCGCAATTTGTGTGTGATGAAAATGATCGTCTTGCCTTGTGCGACCAGCCCACGTAGCACGCCGAAAAGTTCGTCGGTCTCCTGCGGTGTTAGCACGCCGGTCGGCTCGTCCATCACCAGAATGTCCGCGCCGCGGTAGAGGACTTTGAGTATCTCGACGCGCTGTTGCAGGCCGACCGAGAGCTTTTCAATACGCAGGTCGGCATCGATGGGTAGGCCATATTGCTGGCTGAGTGTCTGAATATCCGCTCTGGCTTTTCTGGCATTATAGGGAGCGACCAGTCCGCCTGGTTCGCGGCCCAGCACGATATTCTCTGCCACGGTGAGCGGCGGAATGAGCATAAAGTGTTGATGCACCATGCCGATGCCGAGATTGATAGCGTCGCGTGGTCCATTGATATGTGCTAGTTGCCCGTTGATGCGAATCTCGCCACTATCGGGATGTACCAGACCGTAGAGAACATTCATCAATGTTGTTTTGCCTGCGCCATTCTCACCTACCAGCGCGTGAATTTCGCCTTTGCGCACTGCGAGGTTGACGTGATCGTTGGCGACCACGCCCGGCCATGCTTTAGAGATGTCGTGCATCTCGATAGCAAACGGTGCGTCCTTCTGCTCTACCAGTGTTGTAGCTGTACGTTCTTGCATAAACTTTGTCCTCTTGTCCTTCCTATTCCGCGCCCGACTCATAGGGAATGCCATCGGCCGCCGGTGCGACCGTGCGTCCGACAATGCCGACCAGCGCGATCAGCGTTAACAGGTAGGGGAGAATGCTAAGGAGATTGGGAGAGGCACCAGTGCTTTGCAGGCGTGGACTCAGCGCCTCACCCAGGCCGAAGATCAGGCAGGCTCCGGCGGTTCCCCACGGCATATATTTGCCGAAGACCATGGCGGCCAGCGCGATAAAGCCAGCACCCGCCGTCATGTTGGTGATGAAGGTGCCGGAGATGCCCTGCGAGAGATAGGCTCCCGCCAGACCGGAGAGCAGACCGCTGCCGATGACGCAGCAATAACGTACCAGACGCACATTGACGCCCGCCGTATCCGCCGCCTGTGGATGTTCGCCCACGGCGCGGATGCGCAAGCCGATATTGGTATTGAAAAGCAAGAACTGAACGCCCAGCAGAATTAGAATGGCAAGATAGAAGACGATATTTTGCTGAAAGAGTACCGGGCCGAGAAAAGGAATGTGCGAGAGCGGCCCAAGCGAGACATTATTGAGACGCAACCCATTATTCAGATGCGGCACACCCTGGCTAGACTGGAGCGACAGGTAGTCGGTCAGACCGAGCGCGGCCAGGTTAATGGCAATGCCACTGATGATCTGGTTAGCTTTGAAGTTAATAGAGACGATGGCATGTACCAGCGCCATCAGGCCACCGGCCAGCATCGCGCCAATCACGCCGATCAGCGCGTTATGCGCGGCCAGCGCAATCACCACACCGGCATAAGCTCCGGTGAGCATCATACCTTCCATTGCGATATTGACGACGCCGCTACGCTCGGAGATAACGCCGCCGAGGGCCGGTAGCAGCAAGATGGCTCCAAACTGGAGCGCGGCCCCCCATAGATCACTGGATAGGAGGACATGCAGTAACGTTTGAAAGAACACGATTTACTCCTCTTCCCCAGGCATGAGCGCCGCGCTAGCGTTCTGCACTGTTTGATGATCGACAAGCTCGTTCGCCGTGTTGTCGCCGTTTTCAATGAAGGTTCCTTCGATGCCGACAACGCTGACTCCTGCAATAGAGGGAACCAGCGCGGGCCGACGATCACTGCGCAACCATTTAGGCAGTACACGCTGAATGGCTGGTAGAAACTCGGCGGCGATGCTGAATAGCACGAGTGCTTGAAGGATGTACACCAGATCGCCAGGAACGTTGGCGTTGATCTGCATAAAAGTACCGCCCTGACGCAGGCCGCCAAATAAGATAGAGGAGAGCAGCACGCCGATGGCGGTGGTGCGACCCAGCAATGCTACACCGATGGCATCAAAGCCGGTGGGGTCGATGCTGAACGTGGTGGCGATCAACTGGTAAGGAAACTGGCCCATCAGGTGAATAGCGCCAGCCAGACCAGAGAACGCGCCGGAGAGAGCCATCACCAGGAACATATTGCGCTTGATCGGGATACCGGCGTATTTGGCGGCTTTCTGGTTCTGACCGATGACCCTGATCTCGTAGCCAAAGGTGGTTCTGCTCGTAACGAACCAGTAAACGACGAGCGCCAGTAAAGATAGGAAGATAGACATATCTACTGGATAGGAGAGCGGGTTAGCGACTTTGGGTAGGAACGTGCCGAATGTTTGATTATAGACATTGACGATACTGGGGATAGTGGCTTTTGTGGGTAAGGACGCTGTCTGATCCGCCTCGTTGGGAGACTTGAATGGGCCATTAATCAGAAAGTCCGTGAAATAGAAGGCAACCCAGTTGAGCATAATCGTCGTGACGACCTCGTGTGCGCCGCGCCAAGCTTTGAGCAGGCCCACAATGCCTCCCCAAATAGCGCCTGCTAGCATGCTAGCGATGAGCATGAGCGGAATGAGCAACCAGGCGGGCAGGAAGGTGAGCTTGAAGGCGATAATGGCCGCCGTCATTGCGCCCATTGCCAGTTGTCCCTCAGCGCCGATATTGAAGAGTCCGGCGCGAAAGGCGATAGCGACCGAGAGGCCCGTGAGGATTAGTGGCCCGACGCGCACGAGGGTGAAGGCAAGGCTCTGCGGGTTGCCAAGAGAACCTTGCACCAGCGGCGGGTAGATGGCGA
>JAJZEJ010000114.1 GCA_021828635.1 Chloroflexota bacterium | reverse complement strand
CCTCTGCGCAGGCAGGTCTCTTCTCAGGCGTGGTCATCGTCGTTGCGGGTATTGCGGGTACCATTCTGGGCGGCTATATGGCTGATTGGCTGAATAAGCGTCACATGGGTTCGCGTGTGCTGGTCTGCGGTATTGCTTTCCTGGTAGGTGCGCCCGCGTTCGCGCTGGCCGTCACCAGTCATAGCTTGCTCGTCTTTACCATCTTCTTCGTGCTGACCACCTTCCTGCTCAGCATCTACAATGGACCAAGCACAGCAGCCACGCAAGATGTGGTACCTTCCGCCCTGCGTGCTTCAGCGATAGCGATCACATTGCTCATTGCACACATGCTTGGTGATGCCTTCGCACCTACGCTGGTTGGCATCCTGGCCCGCAACTTCGATCCAACACATGGCCTGCACTTCCAGCAGGGCGTCGCCGGTCATGATCTGAGCCTCGCCCTGCTCATCACCTGCACACCCGCGCTGGTCATCGCTGGTCTGGTGGGCATCTTTGGCGCACGCTGGATGAAAGACGATGTAGACGCTGCTATCCGCGCCGACCAGATAGCAAAAGAGTCTGCGGCGTAGTAGAAATTGCTGTCAAAAACAGGACAACCGCGTGGGACTCATACGTGAGACCGTTCTCCAATACTTAGACAAATGGGACAAGCCTACTTGAAGGTTGGTTCCTGCTTCACCGAGGGCAGTTTCACTTGCTCTTTCAAGCAAGCCAGTGCTACCCTCTCCACAGGCTTACAATCCCGTGGAACTCACGGTACTCAATGCTTCTGCTGACTGTGCTAAGACACGGGCGGCGTTATAATCCCTGTCTGCTACATAGCCACAGTCAAAACAGACAAACACCCGCTCACTCAGGGTTAACTCTTCCCTGATGGTGCCACAACTGCTACACGTCTTACTAGAGGGATACCAACGTGATACCTCTTTGATGGTAATCCCGGCTTGCGCTGCTTTGTAGCGCAGTTGGCGTTTGAACTCATACATGCCCACATCGGCTATCGCTCTCGATAGCTTGCTGTTTTTGAGCATCCCCTGGATGTTCAAATCTTCCAGCACGATGCACGAGGGCCGCTCACTCTCAGGCTTGGTTTTCGCCACGAGTGCGGAAGTGGCCTTGTGCAAGGCATCACGCCGAATGTTGGCAATGCGAGCATGCTGACGAGCCAGCTTGCGCTGCGCTTTTTTGCGGTTCTGGCTGCCCTTCACCTTGCGACTATGCGAACGTGAAAGACGGCGCAACCGCTTCAAGTTGCTTCTCAACGCTTTGGGATTGGCAAACACACGCCCATCAGAGACGGTGGCAAGTTGCTTGATGCCCAGGTCAACGCCAATCACAGGGCCAGTGGCAGGTCGTGGGTTTGCTTGTTCCACTTGCACACAGACGGAGACGAACCAGCGTCCCGCCTGTTCGCTGATGGTGGCACTGCCTACCTTCACGCCAACAGGCAGATACTCCTGCTCTTTGAGGCGCAACCGTCCCAAGCGTGGAAGCTGAATCGTTTTTTCGGTGCTATGGAGAGAGCCAGTGAAGCGACAAGAACCTAAGCCGCGCTTTTTGCTTTTGTATCTCGGATAGCCACATTTGCCCTTCCATTGGCCCTGCTTTTTGAGCGCCACTTTGCGAAAGAAGTGTTTGAAAGCGTTGTCCAGGTCGCGCAAGCTTTCCTGAAAGGCGCATTTTGATACAGTGTACATCCAGGGATGGGCAGGTTTGAGGGCATTGATCTCGCGGTGCAAGTCAATAGCAGAGGGCGTTCTCAGTCCTGCTTGATAGCATTCCTGCTTGCGGTGCAGGCCGTAGTTATAGGCCCAGCGTGCCGCGCCCACGTGCTGGCGGCAGGCGGTGATCTGCTTGTCCGTCAGGTCGAGTTCGACCCGATAGCCGCGCTTGCCTTGCATTTACGCCTCCTCTTCTTGCATCGCTTGTTCCACGCACTGCTTGATTTTCTCAGCACGCCGTTTGCTCTGTCGTCGTCCATAAAGACGTGCAGCCATGCTGGTGATGACTGACACAAAGTCATCAATAAGTTCGTCGCCCGTGTCTCCTGAGAAGATCATCTCAAGATGCCGCCCCTGCGCTTCTAACAATGTTTCGATGTAATGAGCGCCAAAGCGGGTCAGACGGTCGCGGTTCTCAACAATGATCGTGCCGATGCTGCTATCAGCCAGCAACTTCTCTAACTTTGGCCGATGATCGTTGAGGCCCGATGCCAGTTCCGTCACCTCTTTGGACACCTGATAGCCACGGGCAGCAGCGTAATCTTTCAAGCGTTGTATCTGTCGCTCTAAGTCATCTTTCTGATCAGCAGAAGAGACGCGGGCATAGAGTGCAACGCGACCTCGTGAACTGCTTTGTTGTGAGGCATCCCGCACAATCACGGTGCCAGTAGCCGTCTGGTACGCATCAAGCTGACCAGCCTTGTACCAGCGCCATGCCGTCTTGTAAGAAATCCCTTGTTGTTTTGCATACTGGCTTAACTTCATGGGTACATTCTACCATAGACTGTCTACATCTGTCAACGTTTCTAAGAATTAGTTATCGCCCTCGCGGTTGCCATGCTATAAGATACTCAGGCGAAAAACTTCTCGACCGGCACATCCGCGATGGCGGGAACAATTTTTGATGGGAGAGCCTCGCTCCCTTCAAAGTAACCGAGGGAGTGATATTCTCCATTTTCCAAGATTAAAACCTCGATTGTGCGTGTAGCGGGGTCGGCAACCCAATATTCCGGCACACCGGCTCGCGCATACATGGTACATTTCTCGCGCCGATCATAGATGGCTGTTGAGGGGGAAGCAACTTCAACCACCAGATCAGGACTACCAACGACACGCGAGTCCGTTACTCGGTCGAGATGCTCCTGCAAAATCACCAGCGCATCCGGCTGCACGACATTATTGGGAGCCAGCTCAACATCGAATGGCGCAATAAAAGCTTTTCCAGCACCAGCAAAAGTCACGTGGGTCAACAGATAATAATTGAAACGACTAACGGCTTCCTGGTGCCATGAGGAGGGCGCTGGGGTCATATACAACACTCCATCCACAATTTCGTAGCGGTGCCTATCATCGGGCAAAGCGGCATACTGCGCGTAAGTCCATGATCCCTGTTGCGGTCCCGCGAGATGGTCAGCGCGTGTCACAATATTCGTCTTGTATCCTTCATACATGAGTGCCATAGTTTTCTCCCGCCTGGTTGCCGTGCCGAATGACAATGCTTTATCACAATTATACCATATCAACGAGCATATCAATGCACATAGGGCGACCAAGCGATTGAGCAAGAGACGATGAATGCATACAGAACATGGTATCATTGTAGGGGGTATCCCTTGCGGTTGCCCCTGGCACGTTTTCTACCATAAAGAGGAACCATAGCATGATTCATACCTACGAATTATCCAGACTTGACGCCACGCAACGCACACGCTTGTTGCGCCGTGCCGAGGTAGCCATAGACGATCTGCTCGATTATGTGCGTCCTATTGTGCGCGATGTACGAGATCGCGGTGATAGCGCACTGATCGAGTACATGGAAAAGTTCGATCATGTCGCGCTCACACCAGCGCAACTGCGCGTGAGCCGCGAGGAGATTGATCTGGCACATGAAACGCTGGATAAAGAGGTCTACGACGCGCTCAAACACGCCATTCGCAATGTCTTCACCTTACACGAGCAGCAGATACCACACGAGCAGTGGATGGCGCAGATTGCTCCTGGCGTGATGGCCGGTGAGAAGATCACGCCAATTAGCAGCGTGGGACTTTATGTACCACGTGGCAAAGGCGCGTTCCCTTCGGTGATGTATATGCTCGCTACGCCTGCTAAGATCGCCGGTGTGCCACGCATCGTCGTCGCTACGCCACCTGCGCCCGATGGCTCGATTGATGCCGCCTCGCTCGTCGCGGCTGACCTGTGCGGCGTGCATGAAATCTATCGCATCGGTGGCCCACATGCCATCGCCGCGCTGGCCTATGGCACGGAGAGCATCGCACGAGTGCGCAAGATCACCGGCCCCGGCAATCCCTACGTCTCGGCGGCCAAACGCTTGCTCTACGGTACCGTCGATGTGGGGCTACCCGCTGGTCCCAGCGAATCTATCCTGTTGGCCGACGAGAGTGCCGACCCCGAACTGGTAGCACGTGACCTGCTGATTGAGGCCGAGCATGGCCCAGACTCATCTAGCCTGCTCGTCACCACCAGTCGAGCGTTAATTGAAGCCGTTCAACCATTGATGGAGCAGAAAATCGCCGCGTTACCGGAGCCGCGCCAGATGTTTTGCCGTACCGGCTTTGAGTCCGACAAGGGTACCGGCGGATTACTATTGGCATCATCTACACGTGAAGCTATCGACTTCGTGAACGATTACGCACCGGAACATCTTGAGGTGCAGGTACGCGAGCCGTTCGCCCTGCTGCCAGACCTCAAGAACGCGGGCGAGATACTAATCGGGCCATACACGCCCTATTGCACGGGTAACTACTGTGTCGGCACCAATGCCATCTTGCCCACGGGCGGTTTCGCACATACCTTTTCTTGCACCTCTGTTTTCGATTTTTTGAAGCGCACCGGCCTGGCCTATGTCACGGCTGAGGGCTATGCGTCGGTGAGCGAGACAACACGCCGTCTGGCGCAGTTCGAGGGTTTTCCCGCGCACGCCAACGCCGTAACAGAGCGTAGAGTGTCGCGCCAATAAATGTTAGCAGCATCACGCTCGCTGTCAGTAGCGCCGCCAGATGCAGCAGGCCAACCGCTTGCTGAGCGGCGCTCTGCTGTCCGAACGTGGAATCATTGATGAGCGGCAACTGTGCTGTATCGTCGATCTCTACCACGGCATCGCTATCTTCATCCGCAACATATAACCGATGCAATTCCGCATCGCTCGCCACGCCATCGGGAGCAGCGCCAACCTGGAGTGTTCCCAGAACTGCGAAGGTGTGGCCATCAATAGCCGTAATCGTGGTACCGCTATCCGGCCCATTACCTTGTTCATTGTCGCCCTCATCGGCTACGTAGATGCGCCCAGTCGCGCTATGTATCGCCAGCCCTTCGGGATAGGGTCCGACGGGAACTCGTGCCAACACGTGGTTAGTCGTGCCATCGATGACATCCAGCTCTTGCGCAGTCGAACAAACGACATAGAGCCGATTAGTGGCCTCATCAATACGCATCGGCGGCAAGGGTACC
>JAJZEJ010000837.1 GCA_021828635.1 Chloroflexota bacterium | reverse complement strand
ACTGGTTGTAAGGTCAAATCGGTAGCCCAACTCCCTATGGCGTAGAGTAGCCCGACAGGCAGAAGAGTACTCTTTCCAGACGCAAGAGCAACCCAGGTATCCTGCTCAGAGAGCTGAACCAGACAAAGCAAGATCCCTCCAAAAAGAAGGAGCGATATCAGGGGATGCATCCAGGTTAACGTGTCGTAACCAGTGGCGATGGCTATGAGCGCTGCCACACCCCCTGCGGCTCCTGCCACCGGAGCCACCAGCGATACCGGGCCTTCTTCCATAGCGCGAAATACACACACATAGCCGACCGCGCTACCTCCCCCGCCAAGAAAGAGTAAGAGACCACTCACCGGCCAGACATGAGAACTTGACCACAGGTGATCTTGCAAGGTGCCTACCAGCATCATGACAGCACTTCCCTGCGCGATGGTGAGTGTCTGAAGTTCAGGCATATTCCGTCGAGCGAGTGCTGCAAGCAGCAACCGTGTTCATCATTCCAGGAAACGCCGCCATTGGTACATGAAAGGAGCCTCTGGGCAAAGATTTTCTTTTTGACACACCTGTACGCATAATCCATCCATCTTGTAACGATATGCTGTCGGTTTCCTGTACTGAAGTACTTCCTGCTCTCCATACAACGCACCTGAGCAAGCATATTCTGCAGTTCTTCGTGTGCTGCTACGCGTCATTCACCTCTCACAGCGATGAGAGGCAGGAAAGCCAGGAAATCGAGCTTCACGTCTTCCACAGCACTCATCAAACATAGTACCTGAAGAATCGGAGAAATATCTTCTTTTTATGCGTCACTTTGAACAGAACCATTCGTCACTTTGAGCAGAACCAAAAAAAGGCGAAGAAAGAGAAGGCATGTTTTCAGTAAGGACTGCATGCCAGCATCACCCTGGTTCACCATGACGTAGCCGTCGACTGCTGAGACGCCGGTATCAGATTCGGCTCAAGATGACCCTCAAAAGCTGAGCGCTGCGCTGTTTTATACTCAAGCGTATAGTGTTGTCCTTTGAAAAAAACTTCTAAATGAAAGGGAGCAATGAGAGGTCGCAACTTTGAAACTCTATCCTGGACGGTTTTTTTCTCTTTCTTCGAGAGGGTGATGGCATGTTTTCCACGCTCATACACACGCTGGAGAATCGCTTGCTGGGTCTGCTCGACGGTTTGTGCGGTTTGCTGCAACAGTGGTTGCACACCGGAGCAGACCCACAGCATTTCGGGCGAGGCTCCGTTCGGAAAGATGCACAGACACAGGAGGGTGGAGATTAGTTCGGGAGAAAGACGTTGACAATTCACCACGTCTGGGTCTGGCGTTTCCTGAAAGAGAACCACAATGCCTTTGGACTCATGAAGGGAGAAGACAAGCCCCTTTGCCTCCGGCGAGAAAGCGTCTAACGATACGTTCAGTGTGGTCTGTTGCCTCTCATTGCTGCTAGCATAGAGCGAGGAATGCGGAAGGAATGACATAGTTTCTCCTCTTTTTGTACTAAAACCTGTAAGAATCCACAAAACCTTTGACAAGAGAGGCTTCACGGGACGCCGCTCTCTGGGAGTCACCTTCAAAATGGTGGGCAATGGTTGCGGCGCTCTCTTCCTCACGTCCCAGGAACTCCTGATTGCTGTAGAACGGTTTCTGATACCAGCGTTGCGTTTCTGATACCGATGTCTGATACCAGCGTTTCCAAACATTGGCAGGCGTTCTCCTGGCTGTGAGAAGAAAGGGAAACTGTCTGGCCTCCACTGATCGACGGGGGATGCAGGAACACCGGAGAGCGTGCTAGAAACTCCAGCGTTTGCGCAAGAGCGCGCGGGGAGGAGGCATGGTGTTTGCGTACGTGCCTCACCTCTGCCTATCAACATCAGAGCCTCGTGAATAGGCGCATCCTTAGAAGACTTGGTCAGGCCCATGACGGCTCTAGCGGAGCCGTACAGCAGGCAATCAAGTAGACGATGCAGTTGTGTCAGCATGAGAGCCAGCGTGCCGTCAAGGGCTGATCGTGAACGGAGCAAGCGTACCACTTGCAAGCCGTGCAGGTCTGGCTGCATCACAGTGAGGAAGAGCAGGTCAGGGGAGGGAGTGATCTCCTGATCAAAGGCGTCAAGAGCCTCCAAACTGGCCTTGAAATTCCACACATTCAACCTCTTTCGTCGAAAGGTGGTTGTATCGTTTCTGACAGCGATACAATGATTCCCCATTTGCGGTCTCCTTTCATGGAACGGGAAAACATTCTTTGACTTTGTGTAGTCTTTCTATGGAAAGACTATACTGGCGGTCGGTTCTCTCCAACTCCCTAGATTATCCTTAGTGATGGTGCAAAAAAAGAGCGCACCATAATGGACCTCAAAACTGTGTAACTGTTCAGACTTGACCTCTCTGCTATACTCATGACATGACAACAGAAGAATAGATAGCGTCTCTGACAGCACAATTGAATCAAGCTCTCGCAGAGCTGAGCCGTGCGCAAGAAACCTTACGAGCAACGGCCCAAGAGTTGCAAGCAACGCAAGAACAGTTGCGGGTTGCTCAAGCACGCATTGAAGAGTGGGAAAAGAAGAAAACACCGCCCGCTGCGTTTGTGAAAGCGAATGTGAGGAAGCCGGGGGGCGATGAGAAACTCCCACGGAAAAAGCGTGATGCGCAGTTCAACCGAGGAAGACCCACCATGCAACCAACCCAGCAGGTGGAGCATCGGGTGCTGGACTGTCCCACCTGTCATCTGCGTTTGGGAGGTATCAGCTTAGCACGCACCCGCGAGGTGCTTGACCTACCCGCTCCGGCTCCCTTTGAGGTGAGAGAACATCGCATCTACAAAGGTTGGTGTAGTACCTGTCAACAATGGTATGAGGCTCCGGTAGACTTCCACGAGCAGGTGTTGGGACAAGGGCGCATCGGCCACCGCTTGACGAGTCTGATTGCCACGTTGCGTACCGTCATGCGCTTGCCGTTTCGCCACATTCAGCTCTATCTCTCCACCGTCCATGATCTGCACCTCAGTTGCGGCGAACTGGTAGAACTGCTCCATAGGCTGACTGACGCCTTGACGCCTCGTGTGCAGGCGTTGAAACAGCAGATTCTGAGCAGTCCAGCCATCCAAGCAGATGAAACCGGATGGCGAGAGGATGGCAAAAATGGCTACATTTGGGAGGTCGCGTACTCCCACGGTGCGTTACTACGAATATCATCACTCACGAGGCGGGGAGGTGGTAACATCGTTGATTGGCGAGAATTACGAGGGGGTGCTAGGCAGTGATTTTTATGCTGCCTACAATGTCCATGAAGGCTCCCATCAACGGATGCCCGGTCCATCTCTTATGCGCCAACCATGATCTCAAAAACGAGTATCCAGAACGAGTATCCAGAAGATGAAGCTCTGCAAGGATGGGAGCAAAAGGTCAAAGCTATCTATGAAGAGGCCGTAGGGTGGGTACACCAGGGACTGGATCCCCACCTCTCACCACGCCAGCACCAACTGGAACGTGAGACGCATCAGCATGCCTTTGAGCAACAGCTCATGGCTGTCTGTCAGCCTTACCTGAATCGTGCAGTTCTGCAGCAAACGGATGTCGTAAACGCATTGAACGCTTTTTACCAGAACTGTTTGTCTTTGTCGCGGTGCCAGGAGTTCCTTCGCACAATACTCTCGCGGAACGCAGTGTTCGCCCTCTCGTGATTGCTCGCAAAATCAGTGGCGGCACACGGAGTCCCAAAGGCTCACAGACTCGCATGGGACTTGCCAGCCTCTTTGGCACCTGGATGGCCCAACATCTCAATCCTTTCCAACAGTGCCTCGCTCTCCTCACTTCTCCCTCTTCTTTTTCTTTGGGTCAAATCTGAACAGTTTCAAAACTGTCGCTGGCGTGAAAAAACACGTCACATCAGGTATACTAGGGATGATCGCAGAAAGAGGAAACAAAGAAACGTATGAGGCAGCCTGCACAGCAAGCATTATCGAGTGATCAGACAAAACTGGAGAAAATCGAGGCTTTCCTGGCAAAAGTAAGTCGCTGGCCGCTGCCAAAACGCGGGCAGCTGCAGGTGCTTGATCAGTTTGTTGCGCTGGGCCTTTTTCACACGCTCGTACGCGACGGGCAAACCGACCCCGCCGACCCTTCTCACTCCCAAAGCCCCCTCGACAAGCAACGTTTGACGTTGCAGAAACGGTTTTTGCGTCTCATGCTCCCTGCTGTGGACCGTGCGTGCGCAGGAGATGATGCAGAGGAACGGGAGAGTGGAGAAGAACTGCTCTATCGACTGTGTGACCTCGTTCCCTACGACGCAGAGATCACTCGGCGCTTTTTACTGTTACTGCTGCGCCATTCTGAGCGTGCGAAAGCCATTCAACGCTATCGACAGTTTACCGAGACTTGGCAGCAGGTCCATGCAACTGCTTTCCCCTATGCGCACTGGCTGGAGGCGCTGAAACGGGGGGATAGTGCCATGCTGGATATCGCACCCACGAAGCACCGAGCCAGCGCTGAGGCGTTGGAATCGGCATCCATGCCGGTACTTCTCCCCGAGGCGCACGATGTACCTTCAAACGAACCCTTCATGCCACCTGCCATACCACGGCAAAGTCCGTTTACCGGACGACAGCACGAGTTAGGGCAATTAGTACTGATGCTGCACCACGTACAGCAGGATGCTGAGGGTTCAGCTGCGAACGCCACATTTCCCCTGGCGACGCTAAGGCGTTCTCACTTCGCCATGCTGGCAGGTGAAGCCGGCATCGGCAAAACGCGTCTTGTGGAAGAACTGTGTCTGGCCGCACAGAAGGACGGGTGGCGTTGTTTTGCCTGTCGCTGCTACTTTCAGGAAAGTGGTATTCCTTACCATCCGTGGACAGCGTTACTCCGTTTGCTAATACGTCATGCGGGAGAAGATGCTTGGTTCCCAGGGATGCACCATCTCTCATCACTCTCTCAACTCTTGCCCGAATTGAGTCCCTATACACTCTCTGCGGCAACAACGACGAATCCTCCTGCCAATCATGAGGAAAGCGAGATTATGTTGTGGGAGGCTATCCATGATTTTCTCATACACCTAGCACGCGTGGCACGGCAGCCTGTACTCCTCTTCATTGATGATGTGCAGTGGGCAGATAGCAAGAGTATCAACCTTCTTGCGTATCTGGCACGTCGGTTCGATAGACTGCCATTGGCCTTCCTGGCGACCTGCCGTGAGGAAGAACAATCGGAACCCCTGACGAATCTGATGGAGCAGATGCTGCGCGATCAGACGATTCATCTGCTCCATCTTGCACCACTGGCAGCTCCTGAGATGCGGCAGCTGGTCGCTTTGTACGTTCCTGAGGCGCATGAGCAAGAGCCTATCCTGACACAGGCGGCTGGCAATCCGTTCTTCGCGGAAGAACTCGCCAAAGCGTTACAAGTGGGAAGCACTCGAAGTACTTCCGGGGCTGCCATGACAACGATGCACGCACCCGCCGTCTCGCCGCTGCCACATGCAGTGGCAGCGGCGCTCGACTATCGCGTCAGACGGCTCAGTGAGGTGGGACGACAGTTGCTCAATGTCGCCGCCGTCCTGGATGGCGCATTTTCGTTGGCTATCATTGCAGCTATGCTTGACCATCTAAAGGATGAAAACAGGCTCATCGACGCGCTCGATGAGTTGCTCGCCGCTGGTGTTTTGCGCGAAGAAGGCGAAGGAGCGGCGATCAACTATCGGATACAACATCCTTTGCTGGTCGCGCATCTTTACGGAAATTTGTCAGCGTCTCGGCGGGCTTTGTTGCATCGGCAAGCGGCCAGAATCTTCCAGCAGCAGTATCAACACCACCAGGATGAAGGCGCAGGCATCCTTGCCTACCATCTGCTGCGAGCTGGCGCGGATCGACAGGCCATTCTGGAGGCGGCGCTGCGAGCTGCTGAGTATGCTCATCGTCTTTCCGCCTACATTGAGGCAGAGCAATTTTACCGCATGGCCTTTGCGCAGCTTCCCGCTGGAACTGACGCTCGCCTGGCCAATGTCTGGCAAGATAACCATCTGGCGAGGTACCTGCTCGAATGTTTGGCCGAATGCGTGCGCAGCCAGGGGCGTTTCAAGGAAGCGCATACGCTCTTTGAGCAGGTGGTGTCTCTTCACGGTGAGCCTGTCAATGTCGATGAGACAGCCTCTGAGTGGGAGAGAACGATACAGATTCGGGCGTTGCTGTTGTTGCAGCTGGCGCTCACAGCCTACGACGTTGTCAACTACAGCCAGGCGAACGAGTATTGCGAACAGGCAGAGTACCTGTTACAGGCGGCGTCGGTTGAGCGTGGTCCCGCACGAGCACGCATCGCCTTCCAACGCGGCTATCTGGCCTGGATGCAGGGTAAGTATGAGCAGGCTGAGCGTTTTGCACGGGATGCTTTGAATCTCTTTCAGCAACGTATGGACACTATCAAGCAGTCCTCACCTCCATTCTCAGTGGCCTTTCCTGCGTTGCCAACTCTGCGCCCCACCGCAACACAGCTCATGCTCATTGGAGATCCTGTCGATGCTGGCCGCTGTGCGAACCTGCTGGGGGTGATTGCGGCAACCAGAGGAAACGGGCAGGAGGCGATTGCCTTTTTCCAACAGGCAGTGATGATTTTTGAACAGAGCAGTCGATTCCGCGAACTTGCGTGGAGTTCTTGTAATGTTGGTGATGTTTTGTTGCGCAAAGCAGAGCATCGACAGGCACGTCAGCATCTTGAGCGTGCCTGGGATCTAGCACAGCGCATGGGAGACCAGGCCCTTGAAGCCGTTATCCTCGATAACCTGGGTACCATTGAGTTGCGTGAGCAGAGACTGCACGAGGCCGCCGTGTATTACCAACGAGGCATCATGTTAGCCGAGTCCATTGACGATATCGTTGAGACGGGGATTTTATACGCCGCCCAGGCACTGGCGTGCTGCCTGTGTGGATCGCGAGAGGATGCACGACGCTCGTTACTGATGGCACTACGCATCGGGAGAAACGAGCGCGGAGCAACCTGTCGAGGGCAGATACTCATTGCATTAGGACAATATCGATTGCAGCAAGCGTTGGTTGCTGTTGGGCAGTTGCAAGGATGGATGCTTTTCAAGGCGCGCAAGGCGCTCACCCGTGCCCTGACTCTGAACGGACTCGATGTTGAGGTCCAGACCAAAGCGTTGCTCCTGCTTGCCCAGGTCGATTTTCACCTCCAGCTGACCGACCAAGCGCACCAGGAGATGGCACAGGCTCGCAACCAGGCCAGGCAGTATGGTCTGCTCTGGCTCGCAAGGCAGGCCGAAGAAGCCACCCTGCGACAGACAACTCCGATCTTTTGATCCTAGCGCTTGTGCATCATGGCCTTCTCGCTTACCTTCTGCTGTTATCTTCTACGCTGCGACCCTAAGACGGCTAAAGATCAGCCCGATACCATTTTTTTCACCCCTACGCACTCAAAGGTCCATAGAATCTGCGATGTTAACCCCATCATCTGATACGTGCAGTCTGATGGACGCATGAATCATCGCTGCATCGTTTGACTTCCTTCCTTAGAAGCCAGAGAGAAAAAGACCGTGTTCTCACCAGGAAGATCACTATACTTGAGGCAGATAATCGTTCGCACGGGCAGTGCGCAAACTTATGATAGACATGAAGGAGAAGCTCATGATACTTCCACTTTCTCATCGAACGATGGCTGTTCTGCTGGTACTTCTGCTGACTCTACTGGCTCTACTGGCTCTGCTTGGCATCGGCGTTCTAGGCGCAGTCGCTCATCCGGCGTTGCTCCACCTGGCGTCTAATCCAGCTCCCTACACTCTTGGGACTCATCCATAAACACAACAATAAAATGCGCGAGTAAGTATCACTGGAAACAAGTGCGGGATGCCTCTGGCAAGTATAGATTGAGCCTGAGCTTAAACCGTTTTTATCGAAACCGCCCGTAAAACCCCATGCCTGAAGAGCATGGGGAGGATGTCAACAAACACTGGCTTTGAAAGAGGATGATATGCTGGTACATTTGATGCTCGAACTCTATGGATGTAAGCGAGAGATTCTTTGCGACGAGTCGCTCGTTCGCCGCGTACTCGACACCTATCCCGCTCGCATCGACATGGAGAAGGTCTCACCTGTTCACCTTTACCAGATCGAGACGAGCAATCCGCTCGATGCTGGCCTTTCTGGATTTGTCGTGATCGCGCAAAGCCACATTAGTCTCCATGCATGGCCAGAGTATGGTGAAGTCGACATCGACATCTGTTCTTGTAAGAACTTCAGTCAGGAAGAAGCGATCACCTTCGCGAAGCAGATGTTTCAAACCAATGACGTGGAGGCGCATTTCGTTCTTCGCGCCACACGCTCTCGGCGCCCTGATATTCCTGATCCTGTACGCTACGAGGAAGCAATGGCGGCACGGCGTAGACGCCAGGCTATGCTGCTCTGTGAGGCGATGACAACCAGGGTGCCTATGCGATCATTCGATGGCTTTCTTCCCTGAAAGGAGAGCCGCAAAGTGTTCCTGGATGGTCAAGCAGCCTGCCAGACTCTTGCTCATGCCCAAGTACACAAGCTCAATCAGGGCGTCTCTCCCTCGCGTGCGTAGCCACTGCTTGACCTAGTGAGTAAGGGCATGTGGCATAGCCGAGAAGAGGATCGGGCCACACGAGCCAGGCCATAGAGAGTCTGCGCTTGGGCTTTGCGCATCGTTACTGGTAAGCTAAGCTCTCGCGCACGCCGATGAAAGCCACTACCACTTGCTCAAGCTGCCCTTCCCGCAGGTGCAATTCAGCACGCAGTGGCAGGAACTCCCAGCGGGCTGCGCTTCTATGCTTGGGTGTGTCTGGCTGAGTTGTTACTCCTCTTGCAGATACGTTTTGGCTTGCTCGTATGCCATGCGACCCGCCCCGCTCGGTGGTTTTCACCGATTGGCTATCGAGAATGGCCGCACTTGGGGTCGCCTGTCGTCCATTTTGAACCCGCAGCTGCTCCCGCAGCGTTTTCACCATCTCTTCCCATACACCAGCGTTGCGCCATGTACGAAAGTAGTCATACACCGTCGACTAGGGGGGATAGTCATGAGGGAGCAACCGGCCAGGCTCCCTCCACTGCGCAGGACAGAAAAAATCCCATTGAGAAGTTGTCTCATATTCACACTTCTGGACAGCCCTCCTGGTTTGGCTGGAGGAATCAGGGGTTGAAGGATCGTCCATTCGGCATCCGAAAGGTCGCTTGCATAGGGTTCATCGGGAAATATCTCCTCATTTTCCGCCTCTTTTTTTTCTCTCTACCTCTTTTGTACAACACTTTCTCCGCTTGGTGTATTCCCTTTAACTGGCTCTAGAAGCCTTTTCGTACAGCCTCTGAAGCCAAAGCAGCGCGTCTGCAAAGATACGTTGAGTTTTTTTTGTAAAAATGCTACAATATTTCTGATCTTACACAAGGGGGAAGGGCGTTCACAAGAGCTGGTATCTCTCTTTGTGTTCCGCCACATCAGTAAGGTCACGCATGAGATACTACAGCAAATTTCTCAAGATGAAGCAAGCCCAAAATACAAGCAACGAAGCAAAGTCTGGACATCGTACTGATGGATGAGAAAGTCACCTACCACCAGCAGGCGAGCTACTGTGGCAAACCGCGTTGCCGCAAATGCCGCGAAGGCGGCGGGCATGGACCCTACTGGTATTCCTATCGCGTCGTCAATGGGCGCACAGTACGCACATATATAGGCAAGGAGCTTCCCCCTGAGGTACGCGCGACGCTCGGTCAGCAGCATCGCGTTCCCTCAGCAGAGGAAGTCTCAGTTGAACTGGTCGAGCAGGCGCTCGTTCGCATCTACACCCTGGGACAATTCCGCATGGAGCGGCGCATCGACAACGAATGGCAAACGATCACCGACCCGTCGTGGCACGAAAGCCGAGTACGCATGCTGCTTGCCAGCCTGATCAGCAGCCCGCACCGCACGATTGGCCGTGAGCAATTGCTGGAGGCACTCTGGCCCGAACGGGGTCTGGAAATCACCTCTCGACACCTGGACCGCGCCGTCTACAGCCTTCGTCACCTTTTTAACCCGGCACGTGATCGTCCCGCGACCTCGCCGCTCCTGCGCACTGAGTACGAGACGGTGATACTCTCCGGCCAGCAAGCTATCTGGATCGACACCGATGCCTTTGAGCAGTTACTGACTTCGGCACGCCGTAACAACACGATAGGCGAGAAACTGCGCCTGCTCGAAGAGGCCGCCATCCTCTACGGCGGTGACTTTCTGCCGGAGGAGAGCAAAATCGAGATAGTACGCACACGGCGTGCTTCCTTGCAGCGCGTCTGGATTGGTCTGCTGATAGAATTGGCCGACCTACGGGCCGCTCAGAACCCCAATAGTGCCATCGAGCCACTCGACCGTGTCTTGGCCAGCGACCCGACGAACGAAGCGGCTGTCCAGCGCCTCATGCTGCTCCTGGCACAACTTGACCGCCGTGGCGAAGCGCTGCGTGTCTACAAACGGCTGGCTATCCTGTTGCAACAGGATTATGACATTGCTCCTCTCCCAGAAACGCGTAGCCTCTATGACACCATCCGCCAGGGTACAACCGAGCGAATGCGCGTGAACGGTGTCAATAGCAAGGTCCACACCGACGTCGACGCTTCCGCCAGGCAAAGTACGACGCGCGAGGCGGGTGCTTCTGTGCAGATTGGCCGCTTACATCAATCGCCGTTCGTTGGTCGTGAACAAGAGCTCCATGCCTTACAGCACCTACTCACACTCACGGAGCAGCAGACCAGGTTCACACTGCCCAGCCAGAAAAGGGGGCTGTCCCTTCCGCTCGACACGCGCCGTCAGGCACAGGCGGTGGTACTGATGGGCGATGTAGGCATCGGCAAGACGCGCCTGGCGGAGGAAGTTGCCCGCAGCGTGCAGAAGAGTGGCTGGGCCATCGCCTGGAGCCGCGTCTATCCACAAGAGATCAGCATGCCCTATCGACCGTGGATTGAAGTACTCCGTAAAGCGATTGATCAGGGGCCGTGGCAACGCCAGGAACTGAGTAAGCGTCCCTTGCTCTATCAACCCCTGACAACGCTACTGCCGGAACTGGACACCTTGCTTTCACCAGTGATCTCGCCCACGCAATCATCCGAGCAAGAGCAGCTCCGCCTCTGGGAGGCTGCACGCGAACTGCTCTCCGTCATCAGCGAAAGCACATCGCTGCTGATCGTGCTGGACGACATGCAATGGGCTGATAGCAGTAGTTGTGAACTCTTCGCCTACCTGTCTCGTCGCCTGGTGCATCTGCCCATCGTCATCGTCGGCACCTGCCGCGAAAATGAACTGAGTACGCAGCACCAGCTACGCGGCTTGCTGACAGACCTGCAGCGCGAACACGCCGTCGAAACGCTGCCGCTCTCCCCGCTGAGTGATGAGCAGATCGGCACGCTTGTTGCAAGCGTGCCGGACCAGCCTACAACAAGTGTGCGGTATATTCAGAGCCGCGTCGGCGGCAACCCTTTCTTCGCTGAAGAACTGGCACGCACGATGAACCAGGTTACGCAGGAACAGCCATCATCGCATCTGTCTCCGCTCCCAGAGAGCATTTCTGCCGTTCTGAATGTGCGCCTGAGACGGCTGAGTCATCCTTGTCAGCTCCTGCTGAGTAAAGCAGCTGTCCTGGGCGGTTCGTTCGAGTTTCATCACATCAGCGCAATGGAGGCCAACATACCGGGCTCTAGCGAAGAGGCCGTGCTGGACCTGATTGAAGAGGCGTTACAAGCAGGGATGCTCACCGAAGAGGGGAGTGGTACGTGCATCACCTATCAGTTCTGGCATCCGCTCCTCGTCACCCACCTCTATGAGAGCCTCTCGGCGGCACGCCGCGCCAGCTTCCATCGTCGCAGCGCCGAGATACTACGCCAGGAGTTCCAGGGGCGCGAAGAAGAGGGGGCCGCAGCCATCACCCACCATCTCGTGCGTGGTGGCGCGGCTGCCGCACAGATTGCACGCTACGCCGAACTGGCAGGCTGCCGCGCCTACACGCTCTCCGCCTATCCCGACGCCGAGTACTACTACCGGCTCGCTACCGACTCCCTGCAACGCACCTTGCAACAGGACACAACTGCAAATCCCGATGAACAACTCCACCAGGCCTCCCTGCTGGAATTTCTGGGTGAATGTTGCCGCCTGCGAGGCAAATATGCAGAAGCCCGTCACATGTACGAACAAGCACTGCAGACACGCCGCCACTATCAGGCATGCACCTTTGGCGAAACGACGCCACTCACAGAAGAGGAGGCACAACTGCAAGCCATGCTGCTCTGTGAAATCGGCCTGACCTGGTACGATATCGGCGATAATCTGCAGACCCGCGACTATTATGAGCAAGGCGAACAGGTCTTACGTGAGAACGCCATTCGCGGGGGAGCAGCCTGGGCAAGACTCCGCTTTCAGCAGAGCTATATCGACTGGCGCGAAGGCAACTATGACCAGGGTCTCGCGAAAGCGCAAGAGGCACTCCAACGCTTCCAGGAAGTCATCAATCAAAAAAAACCGTCCAAGGAAGCCGTCACCTACCAGACCCGCATTCGCCGCACGCTCTCAGGAGATCCGGTTGAATTGGGCCGCGTCCACGTTCTCTTAGGGCTGCTTACCACCAGTGCCGGTCAAGCAACACAACCCATCTCACACTGGAATGAGGCACTGGCAATATTCGAGCACTATGATAGCCAGCGTGAGCTGGCTATCGTCGCCTGTAATCTGGGTGATGTCTATCTACGCAGAGCAGAGTACAGCCAGGCGCAAGCGTTCTTACGCCAATCACAGGGCATTGCTGAACGTATCGGTGATCCTGGAGTCCAATGTGTCGTCTATACCAATTTAGGAGTAGTAGCGGTACGCACTGGAGATAGAGCGGATGCAGAACAATGGTACAAGCAAGGATTAGCATTAGCTGAACAAATTCATGACGGAGTGACTACGTGTATTCTTCACACCTATCTGGGTCAAGTATTCCAGGAGCAAGGAAAATTTGCTGAAGCACGCAAAAACCTGGCTCGTGCGTGCGCGCTCAGTCGAACGCTCGGTATTCCACCTTTTAGAGGTTTTGCGTTAGTCGCCATTGGCGAACTACGCCTGGGTCAGGCGACACAACAGACAGGAGCAACAGAAGTTGAAGAGAAGCAGCAGAAGCGTATCCCTACATCAGCGCAATTGCTCCGTCTAGCACATCAGACACTACAACGGGCATTGGCAATTGAAGGTATGGAGGCTGAGAACAGAACCGAGGGGAAACTGGCATTGGCCGAAGTCGAGCTGCTCCTAGGTCAGGTAGAGAACGCGGAACAGCGTGTACGCCAGACACTAGATGAAGCCACACGCCTTGATCTGATCTGGCTGATCGCACGTGCGCAGCGCATCCTGGGGAGCATTCTTGTCACACGTAGCCATCAGGAAGAGCAAGCGCAGGAACTGCAGGAGGAGGCCGCGCACTATTTTGAGCAGGCGCTGACCACGCAGCAGAAGAGCAGCATGCGCCTAGAATATGAGCGCACCTTACAAGCGTTGGACCAAGCCAAAGGCGCTCGAAGTGCAGATAGGCCCTTGAGTATGAATGGAACGAAAAACAACGTGAAAAACAACGGTAAGGAATAGGAGATCAAAAGAGAGCGGTCAGAACACTAAAATGTCTCGGGATGGGCAGGAAAGGTTTCAAGAACTGGTCTGCCCTATCACTGATCAACTCTCGAAAGAGAGCAAAGAAAAATGTTTCTACGCTTCTTTTGTTTCCTGTGCCGCTATTCCCAACTCCTCCTGCTCTTGTTCTGTTCCTTCTAGTTCACGTAACGGGCGAAAGGCTCCCTGACGGATCTCTTCAGCAAAGAGAAACGTGTATTTGCCTAACATATTGATGTGATCGTATCCAAGAGGCACGGATCTCATTAGCCAGTATTGCAGCTAAGTCACGAGAGCTTGATCTGACCGGGACGGGAGTCTCCGAAAGCGCCATTCTGACGAATGAAGAAGCCAGAGCCTATTAGGGGTCCCGACATTTTTTCCCTGCGTTTTCGGCTCTCCCGCACTTTGCGTGATCGGATGGACATGCGAACGCAGACATGAGAGCATTCGCTGTCGGCATTTGAGAGGGTGTTCTTTCTGCTGGCATCTCTCAGCGTTTTTGAACCATAGCAGACGAAATGGAAAGCTGAGGCGGTGCTGCGACTGGCGGATCAAGAACTTAGGAGTACCGTCGCCCACGACGTCAATGTTTAGCAAACCAGTTGCATCATGGTTGAGAGACATCAAGCGGCATGAAGCACACGTTGCCGCAGCAGATCAAATTTAGCCCTCCCATATCCTTGTCTCTTGATCAGCTTGAGGCGAGTAATCTGACCTTCGGTCTGCCCCTGGGACCAGGGAAGATCCAAGCCTGCACGAACGGCAGCTTCATCTCGTCCTCGTCCACGGGCAAAGCTTCGAATCTCTGGAATCTTGCTCTGCAATGCGCTTTCCATCCACGGTGTCAACTCTTCGGAAGAGTGTTCTCTCATCAAACCAAAGAAGGTTTGTGTAAGGTGGTAGATCTCACTGAGTTCACTATCAGCCTCAAGCAACATCTGGAGGTCTTCTTGTTGTTTTTGGCTGAGCCTCTTCGTCGGCAAACAGAACCATCAAGCGATTTCTCGGGGGGAAGGGAGAGCTGCTTTCAACGGCGTTGGCCTCGTCCGCATCACCGGGCCAGCCGTTGACGGTTCTCCCATCAATTGTCGTAGTTGGGTTACATAGTTGAAGACAATCGTTGAACCCCCAGCTGTAAATGCGAGGATTAAATGGGCGGATTGTTAAAAAATTGGATAATTAAATGGGTAAGCAAGCAGGTGTAGGGAAGGAGCCAGCAGAGCCATAAGAGACAAATCACCCTCTAGCTTTCATCATTTCCTCTTCGCTTTTGCCCGTTTTACCGCCCACTTAATGATCCAATTTTCGCCCACAAAGTAAAATGATTTACAGATCATCCTGTTTCACAAACGGTTTCAATGGGGCAAGCAGACCAGAAGCGTCATTGGATGCTTGTGAGCCTATCTCTCCCTGCTCTAGTACGATCACATCTACTCCACGCTTACAAAGCTGATAGGCAATAGAGCATCCAATGACGCCACCACCTAAAATGACAACATCTGTTGTCTGTTTCACGAGTTGCCTATCTATCAACCGAAATATTTAATATAGTGCAGATGCTACGCTTCTTGTTACTCAATATTAATTTAGCCTGATACGCTCTTCTCGCCGTTCTTGCTTCACTTGCACCATTATAAGAGCGGTGATTACGAGCTTTTTTACATCTTCTAGAAAGCTATTCAGATGTCCCGCTCAGTGATATAGAGTATATCGCCACCTTGTGTAGAAAGGATTGGTGGCATATAGATCAAGCATTTGCTTTGCTGCTGTTCCCATATTTCTAGCACAACTCGAAGGCTCCCAACCTCAATTGATTCCGTCTTTTCTTGGATGAAACCATTCGTCCGCGCCCAGGCTCTCCAGTTTTGTTGTATCTCTTTGGCGCGTGGTTCTGATTTTTTATCTTCTCTCTCAATGGTTACTGTCATGCTATTCCTCTCGGCGTAGTCTATCCTCTAACTCCAAAATGCTCTTTTCATGCGGCCATCTAGCACACATTTGAGAGTATATCTCACATACCCCATTACTACGCTTTTTGTTCTTCAACAAGTTGATAGGTCTGTTCAAATATTTCACGATCCACAGGCCAACCTCCTCCCTCATTCAGAACAATATAATCACCTGCTTTCCCTCGCATGTCATCGATGGTAAAAGGTTCTGGCATTTGTGCGGCAAAAGACACGTCGATACGCAAAAACTGCGCAAAATCCTCTTCATCTTCAGGAGCAACTTTTTTATATCTATCTCTGATTGTCGCTTGTCTAATCACCCATTCTCCTTTTGTATCTTTCGCTAGATAATCACCAGGGGTAAACTGTAATATACCTTCTGGTGCGTAGATTAACCCTTGCCGTTCCTCATAATCTTGAAAGGTCAGTATACGCGCTACTGTCGGAGTATTTTTTTTGTATTTCTTAAACTCTATCACTGTGTCTCCCTTGTCGCGTTCACTTCTTCATAAAAATCCTTCACCGTTTGTACATCTTTACACTGTTTCATCAGTCCAGCCGCAAAACGTTTAGCACGGGTTAAGATATGTGGAGATTGCATAACCTGTGCCTTCCCATAGAAATCACGTCCCTCTTTTACACTTTCCTCAATTTTGCCCTGCATACTATACGCTTTTGCCCAATCTAAGTGTATCCATGCAGCCAAACGATTATTATTATCCTTGCTTATTTGCTCTTCAATCTCTTCACGCATGGCAAGCGTTTTTTCAGGCAAATCAAGGTCAAGGAATCCATAGCTCTTTTCTGCTAAGATACTGCTAAGATGGTGATAAACAAAATCTGTCCCGTCTCCGTAGTTGCTAGGAGCTAAGTTACGAGCAGTATTAATTGCTTGCTCAAAATGGTAATCATCACCAATCGACCCATACATGCGTGCAAGGTATGCATGAACATAAGCAGCAACATTCTTACTTGTACTAAAGGTTACATCACGCGCTCCTTCAAGGTGTTGAACAGCTTCTTTCATATATGCTGCCCAATCTGATGTATCCCCTGCTTGTCTTAATAGATATCCAGCACGATGTAACTCCACCCCAATTGCCAACAATGAGTGAGCTATCCATGTTGGTTCACCTAACTGTTCAGCAACTTTATTCATTTCTCGGAACGCTTGAAGAGCTTTATCATACTCTTCATATCCAATGAACACAATGCCATCTAGATTCAGTGTTTGGGCATAGAGTCGTAGAAAACGCCTCTCATTCTGAATAGTAGGCGGTTGATGCTGTTTAATGTACTCAAACAAATTATGCAATTGCTTTGCATCGGCAACAGCTACAGGTAATGGAGCAGTTCGATACGAATCCTCAAACCTGCGGATGGAATACTCGGCAAACTCTAATGTTTGGTCAAGTAATCGTTTGCTCTTTGAGGGAACCCATGAAGGGTCAAAAGGGTCGAAGTCAGCCAAGCCAAACCTCCAGGGTTCTAAATGAAGAATTTCGCAAAGACCTCTTTTCGTGCGGTCACTGTCAATAGTCTTCTTACCAGCTTCTACAAATTGCACAAAACCTACGCTGACGCCTACGCCACCGTCATCTTTGGGCCAGATTGCTGCTAATTGAGCCTGTGTCATCCCCTGTTTTTCACGGCCTTTTCTGACTATTATGCCGTAATGGTACTTACTCATAATATCCCTCTAAGCAACCAATAGGTATGTGTTTATTTACCCGTTCTGCAACAAAAAACCATACTTTAAAGGGTGTTCTATAGTGACAGAAAGTAGTGTATTGTGTATTTGGATGTAAGTAGCCCAGGTAAATTATATCACAAACAATATGAAAGAGGATAAGAACATGCCTCAAGCCGTTAGTATGCTTGACCATGACAGTACCACGACAACGTTCCAGGTATTTCAGAATACTATCACACCCTACGCCACCCAACCCCTGCTCTGCCTGCGCCCACCGACCGTGCCAGGGAGACCAGAGGCACCGATGCTCAAGCTCTCCTGCACGGGCGTAGGCTGGGGTCTGGACTTACCCGCCGATGATCCCTGTCGCTGGCTTACTGAGCCTGCCGTCAATGCTGCGACCTTCCTGCATCATTATGGTAACAGCTATCTGTGGCGACTGCGTGATGTGCCAGTGTGGACCACGGACATGGTTCTCGATTGCCTCGAACGACTGCCAGCTCACAGCTACGCGCTAGTAGAACTGTCCCACGTGCTGCACTCTATTCCTACCAACGTGTTCGTGCGCTTGCTCACCGCTCTCACACGGCTCTGTTGCCCTGGTGGCCTCGTGCGCTGGGTGGAGGGAAGTTGGCTACAGACACAGCAAGACAGGTGCGTGCAGGCGATAGCGCGGGTACGTCGGTTCGCGAGCGAACGTGGGTGTGGCTGTCCCGATGCCGAGCCTGCCACGATGGGCAATGTCAGCGTCTTACCTATGCTCATGCAGCAATGGCTGAGCCGTATGGGCGGTCAACCCGTCGAGCATCTCGATATTCCTTTCCCTGTTCGAGCATCAGAACAGACGCCGCAGACACTCGCCCGCGTTCTGCCCTTCTGGCTACGCACCATGTCCGAAGAGATGCTTGCGCCTGCTGATGCACTGGCTTCAGCTTGTTTGCAAGCGTGGCATCGGGCGCTGGTTCATGAAATCCTCCAGCCCTCGTTCATCGCGACCTGTACCATGCATGTGCTGTGGACACGACCTGTGGAGGAGGGTATCCGATGCTAACTGCGCCCCAACGCTTTGCACTACCTTTCCATGTGCTACTGGAGACCGTGCGCGGCTGGCACGAACCACTCACTCTCTCGGCAACGTTGCCACACATACAGGAGGATGGCACGGGCAATGCCACTGCCATCTTGCACCTGCTCGGTGGGCAGGTACAGTCCTGCACGATTGTCACTGCGCAAGGCCAGCTTCTGGCTCGCCAGCAGGCAGCTTTGACCCGCTTGCGTCAGGCAGGCAACCTTGAGTGGCTGGTAACCCCGGAAGTTGCTGTCACCCAGGTCTATCGTCCCTGTCGCCGTGACCCCACTCGACTGGTGGTTCCCACCACGTTTTCGCGGCGGCATCGCCAACTCCTGCTGCTCGTTGATGGGCAGAAGAGTATTCCTGATCTCGCTCGTGTGCTGCGGCTCCCACCACACGAGATCGAATCGTTGCTGCTCGATTTACAGCAGCAGCAGTTCGTGGTGTAAACACACTCCATCAGTTCATTGATTCATCTCACAAAAGGAGGTTTGGACACATTCATGCAACCGTCCTTGTTTCCACTCAGGCAAGCACCAACTCCGGCCACCGAACAGTGGTCACATACGGTGCTGGGCGATCAAAACTTTAGCAGTACTACGGGCTTGCTCGCCTGGTGGTATCGGCATACCGCTCCCGCTGACCCACCCGTCGGAGCAACATTTGCCCAGCGTGATCGAGTACGCCGTGGCCGTCTCGCCAGTGCCATCATGCTCTTCTTAGGCAGTGTCTTACTGCTGGTGGCCCCCATTGGCCTGCTTGGTCCCAACAAGCAAATCTTGTATACCGCACTCACCGTGTGGGGAGTGCTTGCGCTGTGCATCGCACTCAACCGGCACGGCAAGGTGAATCTCGTTGGGGTCCTGATTTGCCTCTCCGTCAATGTGGGTATGTACCTGAGCATTCTACGTGCGCCAGGGGGTCTCTCGCTGGACGACAAAGACATTCTCTATTTGCTGGTCTTTGCCGAACTGTTCATCGGGGCCATTCTGCCGGTCAACTGGGTCTTTCTGCCTGCGCTCGTCAATATCGCCTTTAGCATCCTGGAACTGACGCTGGCTCCCCATACCCCGCAACTCGCTGTCTTGTTGCCCACTGACAGGGCCACGATTCTCTTTCGCATCATCCAGATGCACGTACTGGTGACAGGCGTCGTCTGGATTGTCGGCACGCATGCCCGTGAGGCCATCAAACGCGCTGATCGTGCCGAAGAGTTAGCGCGTTTGCAGCATACGCTCAGTCAGCTGCATGAACGTCAGATGCAAGACTCCCAACGCTTGCAAGCGACCATCGAAACGATCATCGTCACCCTTACGAGGCAAGCGCAAGGGGAGATAACGGCGCGAGTGCCTGCAATGGAAGGCGAGACACTCTGGCCGCTCGTTGGCTCGCTCAATACCTTGCTCGCTCGCTACCAGCGAGCGCGAACCGCCGAGCAGGAGATTGAGCAGGCACGTCCTCTCATCCAACGCGCTCGCCAGATCGAGCAAACCTTCAAGCGTATGAGCGAGGTCGAGGCTCCCTTCATCGAGGCGGTGCAGCACGCCCTCCAAGAGAACCATCCGCTCTTCTTGCCCACGACCACGACGCCCCTGGCACCCTTTTTCCAGCACCTCAACGGCCACTATCTCTCACTGCGTCCATTTCGCGTGTCTCCTCACTCGCAGGAAACACGCGAAACGAGGACGCGGTTTGAACAGGAGCGATAACCCATGACCGAACAACACGTTCT
>JAJZEJ010000046.1 GCA_021828635.1 Chloroflexota bacterium | reverse complement strand
ATAGCGATCAAGATCAGGTAACTGGCAAAGTAGAAGGGTAGTACATTGTAGTCTTTGAAAAGCGCAAATGGTACGAGTGTCAAGAACGAGAGAGCGGGATAGCTAACCTTCGACTCGAACTCAACGGCCACACCAGATTTAAGGTCGGTATCCAGCACACTCTGAAACTCTGGCATGGTTGGGTAGTCCAGACGGTTAGCGAACTGACCTTCGCGTAGCGGTGTGGTCCAGTTTGGCTGAATAGAAAACAGACGCGCCAGGTCCAGCATATTCGAGTCGGTATAGGGATTGCGCCCCTGGAGGAGGAGCATGGCTGCATTGGTATCCAGCGATGTGCCATCGTTCGAGAAGACGGGCGGCATGAAACTCATGACGGTTGCTATGCTAAATTCGACTGCTCCGGCAATAGAGACTGCCAGCAAAGCGATGAGCATCAGGCGCTGCCAGCGACGTGGGCGTTTTGCCTGCGCCACTGCTGCTTCCTGCTGTGGCTGTGGGCGCATAGCCATCCAGAGTGCCACAAAACTGCTTGCGATGAGTATAAAGGGGATCAGTGAGCCGAAAATTCCCAGGTAAGGCATGTAGAGTTGATTCGGCACCTCGTTTAACGATTGGAGAAGTAGCGCGAGACCGACCCACGCAGCTCGACGTTGCAGATCAATCACAAAATGATTGCCCGCCGACACATCTTGACTAAAGAAGTGTCGCATCCATCGGTAATGTAGTAGAGTATCTTTGGGCGTATCAGGTTTATCAGATGTATTAGCGGTTGCTGAATGCGTTTCCGTGTATATGCTTAGTGTGTCTACAGATCGCTGCTCCATAATGCTGTACGCTGTTCCACCACATGCCATGATGACTGATCGTAGAGTTTTATAATACGAGAGCAGTCGCTACCAGAAGTTTGGCAAGGCGGCAGTGAGACGTACCTATACCTCCCCTCGAAGTACCGTGGAACTTAGCAATCAACACCTTTTGTATTGTGCCATACAAGAGGTTGCCACGGCCTAAGTCTTATAACGAAAAGGGGAGAAAGAATGTCACAAATGGAGGCATTATAGTAAAGTGGTGCGCTCGTACCTGTTACCATGATGTCATAAAGTGAGACGGTAATAGAGTTCGCGGTGGCGTAGTTGGAAGCCCAGGTCTTCATAAAGACGGATGGCAGCTCTGTTTTCTTCCCACACGAGTAGATCGACGGCTTCAAGATGATACTCGCCATGCGCTGCTTGCACAATATGCTGCATGAGCTGTTTCGCTAGTCCTTGCCCACGAAAATTCGGATGAACAATGACACGCTTGATATAGCCAATGGGTGGGCTAAGAGGCGTAGTTGGCAGCATTAGCTCGGCTTTTGCAGCCGCCGTTTCATTGATCTCGCCAAGAAAAATAAGGGTGCGCTCATGCGTCGAAGGATCAATAGAGCCAAAATACTTCTGCAAAAAAACAAGATACGTAATAGTGCTAATGTCATCCTGGGTGGCAATACGTATAACCAACGTCGTTGTTGGCTTTTCATCGAGCATAGTGTTGTCCTGTTCTCATATATACTACAGTAAATAAGCTATAATAGTAATAATAGCCCTGATGGATAGTGGCTAAGGCTGTTTTCGGCGCGGCAACATAAACAATGAGACTAAAGCATAGCCTGAGCATACGAGTAGCAGTAATGCATAGACAATACTCTCGCCGCCCTGGTGAGGTGTGAAGAGCATAGCGAGTCCCCACCAGAGAAAGCCAGCGAAGACGACAAACAATAATACCGTACTCATGATCTTTCTATTCATAACGGATGTCCCTTTGTATTCTTCTGAGCAGCGTTGTAAGACTGATCTAAGTTCCTATCTGTTCCGTGCATATTATAGCAAAGGTCAGTGTATGCGGCAATGTGGTTAGGAGGGAACAGAGCGACCGCGAGGGTACGCCCTGTTTCTCCTACAACGAGTGATGGGCGTATTGCATAAGCAAAAGGAGCCGGTGGTGATGTGATACCGAAAAACTTAAAGCTAATGCATACCCCTAAAGGTTAAAAAACTTGACTTGGCTGTGGGTCGCTTGTATACTGTTAACGCAATAGACGATCTTCTAAGGGGAAAAATGCAAAATTCAATAAATGATAATATACCAATGTATTTATCTAAGAAAAAGTCGTTTGTGGCTTCCAACCTATTCTTCTGCAAAATCAAAGAATGATTATCTCAAGGAATGGTCATCATAGATACAAAATGTACTAATAAAACATGAGAAGGGCTGTTGCGAGTGCCAGGCTCATCATTGCGACTCGCTGTAAAAAACTTTGGGTGCCTTAGATTGTTTCCTGAGTTTTTTATCAACCATGAGGTGAAATGAGTCTTTGCCGATGTATAATCTCGATTTTGAAACGATAAAGCAGGTGATGTGGGAACATCAGACCACAGGATACCTGTATGCCGATATACCGGCAGGGGCTGTGGGTTTGCAAGAACCATCTCGCATAGAAGTCCGGCTAGCAGCAGGGGCAGTCGTCTCATGTTCTATTGTTGGAAGCAGTGGGCAACGCTTGGCGGAAAAAGAATCTGTGAAGAGGGTTACACGTCTGGGGAGACTGAAATGGGAATTTATGCCGCAAGAGGATGTTTCTCGATTGCCAACATCTTCTCCCGTAGCACGGGAAGAGATTTCTGTTTTGCCTCGGCGTGCTGTCTATTTAGATCAACGGCAGATGCAATCCTGGTCACGTCTGCATAGAGCAGTTTTTGCTCTAGCCGATGGAACAAGGAGTACCGCAAAAATTGCCGAGGTACTTTCTGTAGGACCAGACATAGTCGAGCGGGTTTTGTATGATCTGCAATCAATGAATGTCATTGTCATGGAACCTCAGAATGGGAGAAATCATTGGTAACGTGTGCTTCTGGTAAAGTAATGCCAAGCATGGTGTTTATATTTGAAAGGACGAGTGTTTATGCAGTATCCTCCTTCCCAGGAAGCAAGTGTGCCATCTAGAGAAGGGCAGATGCCAGCGTATTTAACTACCAGACATCGAGACCTCGAATTATTTCGTTGGTGGTATCGTATAGCCTCTCCACCTGTACCAGCAGAAACAGCATCTTTGAGAGAGAGAACGCGCTTTAACCGTGGACGAACGGGTAGCCAGATTCTGCCAGTTCTCTATTTGTTACTGATTGTTTCCTTGCCCGCAGGCTTTTTTGGAACGACCTTCTCTACTGCCAGGCCAAGTAGCTTGCTGGGCATCACGCTGTCCACACTTGTGATCGTTGGGGCTGGATTGCTGGCTCTGGTGGCAGCGACTATTCTTAATCGTATGGGCATGGTGAATACAGCAGGTTTCATTGTGGTGGTGACGTTTATGGCAAGCCCGATTGCTAATATTGTCACGACTCCTGGGGGTCTCAATATGATTGATCTACCCCTCTACGGCCTGCTGATCCTGCCTCTGGTTTGTGCTGTCTCATTTCTTCCTCCTATGTGGGTTTTTGTCGTGGCGATAGGTGATAGCCTCTTCACAATTTTCTCACTGTTTTTTCTACCGCAAACTGCGGAATTGAATGCTCTGCTCAGCATTAATTTTGCTGGCGTGGTGACGCCTATTATTCTCAGTCAGATGATTGTATCGGTTGTTGCTTATTTATGGGTGCGCAGTACGAGTCAGGCACTTCAGCGAGCCGACCGGGCAGAGGAACTCGCCAAACTTGAGCATGATCTGGCGCTCCAGGCCGAGACAGCAGCCCAGCAAAAGCGCCAGTTGGAGATGAGCATCCAGCAAATCGTAGAGATTCACAAACGAGTGGCGAATGGCGACTACAACGCACGTGTTCCTCTCACGTCAGACAACGTCCTCTGGCAGATTTCTGGTTCTCTTAATAACTTGCTGGCCCGTGTGCAAAGCTGGCGACAGGATGCGGCTGAACTGAAGCAGGCGAAGGCCGCGCTTCAACAAGCATATGAAGAGAATAGAAGACTTACCCGCGCTCTGCGCCAGTAATAGTTAGCTGTATAGATGCCGTTATGTGATTTTTGGCGGAATCTGCATCTATGCGCTGAAACAGAAACAAGGAGGGCAAAAAATGGCCGCGATTATTCGCGCAGAACAGTTGAGCAAGTCATTTATTCGCGGTGAACAGGAAGTTACTGTGCTGACTAATGTGAGCCTGGAGATTGAGCAAGGGAGCTTTGTCGTCGTCGTAGGGCCGAGCGGTTGCGGTAAATCGACATTACTGAATATTGTTGCTGGACTGCTACCCGCGACCTCTGGCCGTGTCTACTATCAGGAAAGCTTGATGGTCAATCCGCGCCTTGAGATAGGTTATCTGACACAGAAGGATACGCTGATGCCCTGGCGGAGCGTTGAGAGTAATATTAAGATGCCGCTTGAGATTCGTGGTGTTAGCAAGGATGAACGCCAACGTAAAGCCCAGGAATTGATTGCGCGTGTTGGGCTAAAAGGTTTTGAGAAGCATTATCCTCATGAATTGTCGGGCGGCATGCTGCGCCGTGCCTGCTTGGCCCGTATGCTCAGTACTGCTCCTGAAACCCTGCTCATGGATGAGCCATTTGGCGCATTGGACGCGCAATTACGCCTGGATTTACAGGCCGAACTACTCACCCTCTGGTTTGGTAGCAACAAGAGTGTTCTCTTTATCACACACGATATCGAAGAGGCCATCGTTCTGGGAGATCGTGTTGTCGTGCTTGGTTTAGGGGGGCGTATCGTGCTTGACGTAGCTGTCGATCTTCCACGACCCCGCGATGCAGCCAAAACACGTTTTCGGCCAGAGTTTGTAGAGCTTCATCAGCGTTTATGGCAGGCTTTGATGGATGCACGTATACGGCAGGAGGTGGAAGTGTGAGTACAACAGCCTCACCAGATGAAATAGTTCAACCAGTACAAAGCCTCACTGCTCATTCGCAAGCGAGTCTTCAGGCACGTCGTATGCGCAGGCGGCAACGATTGTTAGTGATTGGAGGACGCATTTTCTTCTTTATTGTCCTGCTTGTCGTCTGGCAAATTGCCTCCATGTTGGCTGGTCCTTTATTTATCAGCACACCTCTTGCTGTGTTGCAGCAACTCGTTGCCTGGCTAAAGGATGGTACGCTCTGGTTCAATACACAGATCACGCTCGAAGAAACGCTCCTCGGACTGCTCTTTGGGGTCACTGCTGGCATTGTGGCAGGTTTCC
>JAJZEJ010000805.1 GCA_021828635.1 Chloroflexota bacterium | reverse complement strand
GCACGTGCGGTTGCCTCTTGCTCAGCTGCTGTCACTGCTGCCATCTCAAGACGGGCCGCTTGCCGTTTGCCAAGCAACTCTTCGATAGTCTTGCCGCGCCGTGCCGCTTCTTCGCCAGGGGCGCGTAGCTCCTGCAAAGCTTTGACACACGCTTGCACGGTGTTGGCTTTGTTGGTGCTACCCAGCGTCTTCGTCAAGATATCGCGGATACCGGCGGCCTCAACGACTGCACGTACCGCGCCACCCGCGATCACACCAGTACCAGGGGCGGCTGGTTTGAGCAGCACTTCGGATGCCGAGAAAGTTGTCTTGACCATATAGGGGATCGTCGTTCCAGTCAAGGGGACGTGAACCAGGTGCTTCTTAGCATCTTCGACGCCCTTACGAATCGCCTCGGTGTACTCGCTGGCCTTGCCGAAGCCGAAGCCGACATAGCCATTGCGATCACCTACCACGACAAGCGCACGAATGCTGAAGCGACGGCCACCCTTGACTACTTTGGAGACGCGATTTACCTCTACGACAGTCTCTTCCAGGTTCAGTTTTGACGCATCTATTCTTGCCATACTTTTCCTCATTGGTCCTGTAGGGGCGTGATTTATCACGCCCTGTTCGCTTCACCCCGCGAGCGAATCGGTGGGTCAGCAGGGCGTGATAAATCACACCCCTACGGGGTATGTCAGGTGTCACCGACGCTAAAATTTCAGACCTGCTGCACGCGCACCCTCGGCGAGGGCCGCCACACGTCCATGATATTTGTAGCCGCCGCGATCAAAGACCACCAGACTGATGTCCTTCTCCTGCGCACGCTGCGCCAGCAATTTGCCGACCTCGCGTGCGAGCGCAACCTTGCGGTTGTTGCTAATAGCGGCCAGCGCCTCAACCGGGGTCTTCCGCTCACCCTTCTGAGCAGCAGGTAGCAGTATTTTGCTCTGCGCAGGTTTGCCACCTTTTTGTCCCTGCCCTTGTCCACCTTTGGCTGGGGCTTTCTCGGCCCTCGCACTCTTACCCTTAGCGGCAGGTGCGGCCTCGGCAGCAACTTCAACCGGCTCCTCAACCTGGGCTTTCCGCGCCTTCTCTAGAGTTGAGGTCGCCGGTGCAGCAGGCTTAAAATCCTTGAGGCTCTCGTCTAGTGACGAGGCGGCGACCAGTGTAATTCCCGTGGTATCATCTATAATCTGTGCATAGATATGGTTGCCACTGCGGAAAATGTTCAGACGTGGGCGGGTAGACGAGCCAGCCAGGTGATTGCGCATACGCTGATGCCGCTGCAGCCGCGCCTGATTCGCGTGAAATCGTTTAATCATCGCTCAACCACTCCTATTTTTTCTTGCCGCCGACTTTACCGGCTTTACCGGCCTTACGGCGAATCGCCTCACCCGTGTAGCGAATACCCTTGCCCTTATAGGGTTCCGGCTTGCGAATTGCACGGATGCTGGCCGCAACCTGACCGACAAGCTGCTTATCAATACCGCTCACGCTAATTTTAGTCGCTTTCGTGGCTGCATCGACGCCATCGACATTCAGCGTGATGCCGGGCGGTGGCTGCACCTCAACCGGATGGGAGTAACCAACCAGAATGATCAGGTTATCGCCAATCTTCGACGCACGATAGCCGACGCCGTGGATTTCCAACTGCTTCGTGAAGCCATTGGTCACACCCACGACCATATTATTGACCAGTGTCCGATAGAGACCATGCATGGCCTTATGCGGTTTGCTGTCTGAAGGACGACTCACTGTGATCGTGCCGTCTTCCAGCTTGAGGCTCAGTTCAGGGTTGACCTGACAGGAGAGCTGTCCTTTGGGACCCTTCACCGTGACCAGATTATCTTCAGCCCAAGTTACCTGTACCTTTGGTGGCACTGGAATTGGAGCGCGTCCGATACGAGACATTCACATCCTCCTCGCTACCAAACGTAGCAGACGACCTCGCCGCCCAGACCCTCGTGATAGGCTTTGCTGCCCGTCATGATGCCTTGAGGCGTCGAGACAATGGCTATGCCCAGACCACCGCGCACCCGTGGAATATTCAGTCGCTTAGAACAGACACGCAGGCCCGGTTTGCTGACACGTTTTAGATTAGTCAAGACCGGCTTCTTATCGACATAGCGCAACGTAATACGAATAGTACCCTGTGGATTATCTTTCAGGATTTCAATATCCTTGATATATCCTTCTTCTTTGAGAACCCGCGCAATCGCCAGCTTCATTTTCGAGGCTGGGATCAGTACGCGAGTGTGGCGTGCAGTGACCGCGTTACGAATGCGCGTGAGCATATCCGCAACTGGATCAGTCATATTCATGGATTATCCTCCATCATCACGGTGGCACCCACCAGGGATACCACTACATGCAGTGATGCCCCTTGTGGGTATCAGATCATCGCGTCTACCAGCTCGACTTTGTAACTCCTGGCAACTCTCCACGGAGAGCGCGTTCACGGAAGCAGATGCGACATAGCCCAAATTTACGGATATAGGCACGCGGTCGCCCACACACGCTACAGCGATTATGCTGGCGTACTTTGAAACGGGGCTTGCGCTCTGATTTCACAATCATTGAGATTTTTGCCATTTCGCCCTCCAGCGTTACTTCTTAAAGGGCATGCCCATCAATTTGAGCAATTGTCGCCCCTCTTCGTCTGTGCGTGCGGTGGTCACAACGCTGACCTCCATGCCACGCAACTTGTCAATCTTATCGTAGTCGATCTCTGGAAAGACAAGCTGCTCGCGCAGACCCAGCGTGTAGTTGCCGCGCCCATCGAATGCTTCCGCCGAAACTCCCTGGAAATCACGCAGGCGTGGTAGCGCGACGTTAATCAGTTTATCCAGGAAGATATACATGCGATCACCGCGTAGCGTAACCATGCAACCGATCTGCATGCCTTCACGTAATTTGAAGGCCGCGACCGAGCGTTTGGCGCGTGTAATCACCGGGCGCTGACCCGTGATGGTCGCCAGGTCGGAGACCGCTGCGTCCATCGCTTTCGGGTTCTGAATCACCTCGCCCATGCCAATGTTGACCACGACCTTTTCAACCTGCGGAACCTGCATCGGATTCGTGTAGTTAAATGCCTTTTGCAGGCCAGGCGCGACCTCCTGGCGATATTTCTCTTTCAAGCGTGTTGCCATCTTAACTACTCCTCGACCGATCCGCGATCTCTTTTTCGCACTTCTTGCACACGCGCACGACGCGCTCTTTCTGGTCCGTTCCCATCTTGCGACGTGCGTGGCCGACGCGCGTTGGCTGGTTGCATTCCGTGCATTTGAGCATCACATTGGAGACATGGATCGGCATTGCCTTCTCGATGATGCCTCCCTGCTGCATCTGACCTTGTGGACGGACATGCTTCTTAACCAGGTTCAGACCTTCAACAATTACTTTGTTGGCCTGTGGCAATGCCCGCGAAACCGTGCCTTCTTTGCCTCTATCTTTGCCGGTGATGATGAGTACGGTATCACCTTTTCTGATATTGATTTTGGCAAGGTGCAGAGGTTTCTTCTCTTTCTGTTTCGTTGCCATTGTTCTTCCTCATTACGGACGCGATCAATCGGTCCCTACAGACAGGATAAATCGTGCCATTACGGGCGTGATGAATCACGCCCCTACAGGACTTCTGGGGCGAGCGAAATGATACGCATAAAATTTCGTTCGCGCAATTCGCGGGCTACCGGGCCAAAGATACGTGTGCCTCGTGGGTTGTTGCCGGCCGCGATAATCACTGCCGCGTTCTCATCGAAGCGAATATGCGAACCGTCAGGGCGCACATATTCCTTCGACACGCGCACAACTACCGCGTTCACAACTTCACCCTTCTTTACCTGCCCGTTCGGCGCGGCCACTTTGACGGAGGCTTTGATGATATCCCCCACCTCGGCATACCGCTTACGCGAACGGCTCATCACCCGAATGCACATAATCTCTTTCGCGCCGGTATTATCGGCGACCTTGAGGCGTGTCTGTGGCTGAATCATGCTCCCAACTCCTTATTTCGCCGCTTCGCCCGTCGTTTCGAGGGACGGCGCGGTCTCTAACTCGTTGACGGGAACAATGCCACTGCCACGTTTGACAATCTCGATCAGTTGCCAACGCTTCAATTTACTTAACGGACGGCTCTCCTCAATGAGAACCATATCACCTATCTGGCAGCTATTGTTTTCGTCATGGGCATAAAAATGCTTGGTCTGACGATATGTGCGTTTGTAAATGCGGTGCTTCTTCAACGATTCGACCGAGACAACAATCGTCTTATCCATCTTGTTGCTGATGACGCGCCCAACCTTCCGCTGACGACGCGATTTCTTCGTCGCCACCGCGCTGGTGGAAGCAGCCTGCATAGCCCCTTGCTGTGTCATTCTTCATTCTCCAATTGTGTTAGACGATGCAGGAGACGCGCAATATCTTTGCGTGTCTGCGCGAAAACGCGGCCATTCTTGACCTCTCCGCGTTGCTGCTGCAAGCGCAAATTGAACAGCTTCAAGCGTTGCTCTTTCAGCTCACGTTGTGCTTCGTTGTAGCCCATCTCAGCGATGCGCTGACGGCTCTCTTTAAGCTTCGGCACTTTCCGCCTCCTCTCGTTTCAGGAAACGTGTCTTGACCGGTAGCTTATGGCTGGCCAGGCGAATAGCCTCTTTGGCGATCTCCTCGCTTACACCACCAATCTCGAAGATGATACGACCAGGTTTTACAACGGCAACCCAGTGATCGACCGCGCCTTTACCGCTACCCATGCGGGTCTCGGCTGGTTTGGCCGAGATTGGCTTGTCTGGGAAGATGCGAATCCATACCTTGCCACCGCGTTTCATATAACGGGTGAGCGCGATACGGGCCGCCTCGATCTGACGCGCCTCCATCCAGCATGGCTCCAGCGCCTGTAAAGCAAAATCACCGAAGGCAATCGTGTTGCCGCGTGTGGCCTCACCTCTCATGCGCCCGCGATGCTGGCGGCGATATTTTGTACGTGACGGTGCCAGTAACATCGGCTTGTTCTCCTCTACTCGCTCTGAGTCTGCTGAGCTTTTGGACTCTCGGCGCTTCCGCTATCGGGTGTCTGCGTCGGGGTCACATCAGGTGATGTGGCAGTGGGCGTTGAGGGCGTCTGGGGCGTTGGTACCGGACCTCTAGCCTGACGCTCACGTGGTGGACGATCCCCCTGCTCACGTGGTGGACGATCCCCCTGCTCACGTGGTGGACGATCCCCCTGTGGACGCGGGCC
>JAJZEJ010000017.1 GCA_021828635.1 Chloroflexota bacterium | reverse complement strand
CGGTGATGTCGAAACCATGTTTGAGGAGATACAGAAACTGCTTCAGCGCGGGAAGAGTGGCGAGACACCTACACCAGAACATTGAAGGAACCAGATCAGCCCTGGCTCCTCCAACACGCTATCGACCACGGATGTGTCGATAATTTAGTTGTTGTGCGGGCGCATTTCAGCCTTGCGGAGACGACGACTCAATACAGCTAGCAGTTTCAATGCCATATCCGGGTGGCTCTGCAACGTGCCGCGAAATTCCCACACGGGCAGCAGAAGTGCCGTCACGTCCTCTACCGCAATCACCGTGGCGGAACGTGGCAGGTCATCCAGCAAGGACATTTCGCCAAAAACCTCACCAGGGCCAGCCGTGGCAAGCTCCACTTCCGGGCGATCAAGGTCCACAGCCTGCATAATTTTGACCTTGCCGCTCTTGATGATATAGAGTCCCGCGCCGCTATCGTCCTGCGAAAAAAGCGTTGTTCCCGCACTATACGAACGTTCATGACAGCTTTTCGCCAGCATCTGGAGTTCTTTTTTGTTCAAAGTAGAGAAGAGGTCTACACGAGCTAGAATGTCTTCGTACACATCGGCCTCCTTAGAAAAAATAATAGCAGATCAGCAGTGATAAGACGAGCAAAGTCCATGCATTTGCATGTCTGGCATATTCTATCATATCCATCTCTGCAAGAACAGCCCCCTTTTTTGACTTTCTACCAAGTTACGCACTACAATGGACAATGGAATATTACCAATTACTCTCATGCTTATGTGATGAGTTTAAGGAATACATGGTTATGACAACACAAGAAAATGAGAAGAAAACACAGGAGCGCCAGCTTGCGGATAAGCGGTTTCAGGATGGGATTACTGCTTTCAACGACGGCAAATTAGATAAAGCCATTGAATCCTTCAATGATGCCGAGGTACGCTTTCGCCTCACAGGCGATTTCAAGCGGGCTGGCGATAGCCGCATGCTGCTCGGCGATGTACAGCGCGACAACCATATGCCAGAGCAAGCCATTATTAGCTATCAGCGTGCGCGTAAGCATTATAAAGAAGCTCAGCGCCCAATCAACGAGGCTAACAGCCTCCTTTTCATCGGCCATATCGAGCGCCAGTTCGGTCACCTGGATAACGCGCAGGACGCTTATCAGCAAGCACAACATCTCTACCATGTTCACCAATTTATACAGGGGCTGGGAAACTGCGAACTCGCGCTAGGCCATATCGAGCTTCAGCGCGGCAACCTGACCTATGCTACCGACCACTACGAAGCAGCCATACGCTACTATCACGAGGCCAACGACAGCACGAATCAGGCCGACGCCATGCGCAGTCTGGCCGATGTGCAACGCATGGCACGTCAATTTAGCGAAGCTATCGCGGCTTATCAGCGTGCGTTAGAGGTATATCGAACCAGCCATGATAATTTCGGCGTTATCGATGCCCTGGTTGGCCTGGGTCGCATCTATCTCGATCAGGAACAACTAGAAGAGGCTGGCAATACTTTCGCTGAAGCTCTTGACTCAGCCCGCAAGATCGAATATGAACTGGGTGAGGCCGATAGCAATCTGGGATTGGCCGAAGCCAGTTTTATGGGCGCACGTGTAGATCAAGCATTACTTGGCGCTCAAGCCGCTACGCAAACATATAGCGACCAGCACAATGCTCTGGGTAGCGCCAATGCGAGTCGTGTCATGGCTGAAATCAACCTCCGGCGTGGTCAAATCGGCTATGCCAATTCGTTGATGGAGCGTGCGCAACGCGCCTATAAAGCCATTCCTTATCATATCGGCGAGGCAGAGACAACTGTTGGTCTGGGCGAAATTCAGTATCGTCGCGGCTCCCTTGATCGTGCCATTCGTTCTTTTCAGGAGGGTCGGCGTGTCGCGCATAGCCTGCATAACACAATAGCTGAATGTCGCGCTATGCTCGGTTTAGGTGACGTTTACCGCCAACAGGGACAGATAGCACAGGCTAAAAACAGTTACATTGAGACACGTGAACTGGCTACTACCCAGGATGTCAGCAGTGGCACACGCTGGCTCGTCGGCTCGGCTATCCGGTTAGCCAGTCTTGCTATCTCTACTGGTGATCTCAAAGAAGCTACCAATGAACTTGCGCAAGCTAGTGAAACGATTAAACGCGATGCACTCGCTGTGCAACTAACTTCACGGATCGCACTCGTGCAGGGTCAGTGGTTTCTCACGCAAGGTGATTTCACCCAGGCCGAGGCACGTTTTAGCGAGGCCCATAACCAGGCTGAGGTATATCAGCAACCACGCGAAGCAGCCGAGGCCATGCTTGGTCTGGCCCAGACACGCCTGACCCGCGAGGAACTTGATGCGGCACTCAACACTTTTACCGAGGCGGCACGCCAATTTCAATTGATTGAAAGTGTGGACGGCGATGGTGATGCCACACTCGGTATCGCACAAGTCAATCTTGGTCAACAGAACTGGGATACAGCTATTGAGCAAAGTGATGCTGCTCTGCTCCGTTACCGGCAAGCCAATGACCTCGGTGGACAAGCTTATGGTCTGCTGACAAAGGGGTTAGCCTATCGTGGCAAGGATGAGTTTGATGAGGCATTGACTCACCTGGATGAGGCATTGCATGTATATCATCAAATGCGTCAACCATTAGGTGTAGCTGATACACGGGCAGCACGCGGCGGCATCTACCTGTTGCGCGACGACCTGGAACACGCCCACGAGGAACAAGCCAAAGCTATCGCACTGGTCGAACATGTCATGCAGACGCTGAACACCCCACAGCAATGGAGCCAATTCCTGAATCAGTACGCAGAACTGTACGCGGAAGCCTCGATTACTGAGATTAAACGCAATATGGATGAGCAAGCTCGCATACGCCTTCAGAATTTTGCCCGTATCGTCGGTAGTAGCGCCGAATTGATACGCCACCTCAAGGCATACGAGCAGGCATTGCCGATTAGTGGCGATGATTTGCCGGAGGAAGAGCTACAAGCCAATCGAGATTTTATTAAAAGGCTCGAACAGGCGCTTAAAGGATTGTAATCACAGGCTCTCTCATGCGACAATAGAGCAGATACAACTGGTAGATTTATCTCACCGTTCATACGATGAGTTACAATATGGGTCGATAGCGCAAGAACGCTTAGAGATACGAAACATCAGCACTATCGCCCCTTGACAGAGAGGGTTCTTCGCTATGACTTTACATTTTTTACGTGGTAATCAGCAGGCTCCTAAAGGCCATGCCATCTTCATTGCACGAAGCAGTGGTGACCCACGCACGATCTACTGCACCTATTGCGTCGTCCCACCGATACCAATGTCGCTTGCGAAGTATCTTCCTCCTCTGTTTGCGGCCCAACTCCCGCCGGAAGAACTACGCGATGCTGCTAATGTTCCTGGCATGCCTATTCCACCAATGCTAGAAGATGGCTTCAGCCTGGACCATCTGGAGATGCTAGCTGAGCGCCGCGATGATGATCTGTGCGATCTGGGAACAATCAGCACCAGAGACGAGGGTTCGCGGATGCAAATGGCCGCTATAAGCAGTGGTGAATATGGTCAGCTTTACGCGGACTACATGTCTTCTGTAAGCCAGTTGAATCCATCTACCACCCCACAGGAGGCACTACGGGAAGCAACACCGCTCGATGACCTGGATGCAGAAGAACTGTTGCTGCAAACTATGCCAGATCGCCAGAAACTGGCGGAATTAGGCAAGTTAGTGGGAACGGCACGTTATGCCATTGGAGGTCGGGATAAATCACTGTTGCGGGAAACACAACAGCAGATGCAACGCATCGTAAAAAACCTGGCAGAGAAATATCGCGGCCCAGAACTGATTACCGCCGCCCTCGATCCACAAGAGCGCGGAGCCAAGTTGGCAGAACTTTACCTTAGTCGCGCCTATAAACTGCTTGATGAAGAATATGCAGACATTCCTGACATTGAGCGAGCTATCCGCGATTTGCAACAATAACATCACTATCACTATCCTATTCTGTTGAGGAGTTTTAACCATGTCTGGAGTTGAAATGACAGTTGACCTCACTCCTGCGGTCAACGCTGTGCTGTCTGGCGACAATAAGCAGATTGTTGCGGCGGCACAGGATATTTTGCAGCAGGGGGAACATACCGATGTATTAATCGGACGACTTGGCGTACTCGCCTCGCACGGTGACAAAGACGGTCATCCCACCATTACGCTAGGCGCTACCGCTATACTGAGTCGTCTTCTCCATTACATCCCACAGCCGCTAGAGGGCGAAGTATTGCCTCACGAACGCGCTCTACCACTCTTCGTCTATGCTATGCTCGCCTCGGCGGAAGCTTTACGCACCGGTTATAAGACAGAGATTGTCTCGCCCAAGCCAATGTTTCCAAGCGATCTCGGCGAGACACAAACGGTTGGTGAAGCCATGCACAAAGCTGTCTATGGCAACGACCCACTAACCGTTGAGCGGCTTTTGCTCGGCCTCTATGGCACAGGCGCGGACTATCGCACGTTGCAGATACGCGCCTACGATGGCATTGCCTCAACCTTCCAGAGTGCTGGTCATCCATTAATGTTCGCGGTACGCGGCTTCCAGGTGCTTGACGCTGTAGAATGGGGCATCTTTGTCCCAGAAATCCTGCACTGGCTCACACCGCATTTGCCGCTTTTACCCAACAACGATGAACCGGCATGGGTGCCAACGCTACGCGAATATGTCAATAATCCCGCTAACAGCGTTGCTAGCATTCGCACGCGCCTGTCTATCTCAAAGGACGGAAATGCTTTGCCGCTACGCAACCTGATTCAGAGCGATGCAGATACCACAAAAGTCTGTCAGGGTGTTTACGATGCGCTCATCAAAGGTGAAGCTTCGCCCCGCGCTGTCGGATCCATCATTGCGCTGGCCGCCTCTGATATCCTGATGAAGGTGGGCGACGATAACCGCGATCTCTTCGTTAGCACGGCCCACGGCTTGTTATTCGCCGCTGCCACGCGCCTGGTCTTCCATCAGGTACAGGATGTCGAGGCACTCCCACTGCTTTTCACCTCAGCCGCTTATATCAACGCGCTCTCTAAAGCTGTTGCCGCCGAGCCGTCGCCCTCGGCACCAACAACCGCGAAGCCCGCTCAGGTACGTGGCGGAGGCTTGATTGCCCCTTCCATGCTAGAAACGCTCACGGCTCAGATAGATGCGCAAGACCTGGCTGGTACGCTAGGAACGGCAACTCGCTACATTAAATTGGGCTACGATGTGCGGGCGCTCTTC